>JAGWXK010000037.1 GCA_018969905.1 Bdellovibrionales bacterium | reverse complement strand
TCAGTCAGGCAACCGAAATGGCAATTGGACGGGGATCTGGCTGTGTGCGGAATTCGAATCAAACGGTACAATGCTGGGGTGAGGGATTTGGCTCTGGAACAACCTTGTTGAATTTATCGGGTGTGGTAGGTCTTGCCTCTACAGAATCGATTTGGAGAATGCACTACCTTGCATTGATGGCAGATGGCTCAATCCGGTGCTGGGGGCAAAACGAGGGTGGTCAGTGTGGAAGTGGAAGCATTTCATCAGAACCGATCAGCCCATTGAGTCCGGTTTTGGTGAGCGGCATTCAAGATGCAGTCAAGGTGCAGGCCGGCGATATGCACTCGTGTGCGCTTCATGCAGATGGCAGGGTTTCTTGCTGGGGAGTCAATGGCGGAGGTTTTGACTACTGGATTCCTTTCTCTCCACTTGGCCAAGCTTCAGGTCCCGCATACTATGCCACCCCTCAGTATGTGCCGGGAATTGCAGGTGCTGTGGACCTGAAAACCAGCGGCAGTACCTCCTGCGCAAAATTGATCTCGGGACAACTGAAATGCTGGGGGGGCGACATGGGCGGCATGCTGACCCATTTTCCCCAGAGCGAGGACCCCTACAGCAACCTCAATACCGGAGTTTCCTCACCCGTCACGTTTTTCACCCACAGCGGCATGGTGCATGAGTTCTGGGTCACACGCTCTGCCATCCTTTATCGGGAAAAACCAAATGGCCCTGTTTTCATCCGTGGACAGAGAAACGCATTCACCATACCTGAAAGTGCGGTGAGAAGCATCATGACACTTCCCTAAAACTTGGAAGAGCTCAGTCCTTCCAAGGACAATCCGTGCCCTTGTTCTTCCCTGCGGCGATCATTTGCTCCTTGATGATTCGTGCCAACTGTCGATGACTTCTTTTTTCGACCGGCGAGGACTCCGCCTGGTTGATGATCTCTTTAAGGTTCTTCGGACAAACCCTCGAAATCACCTGAATCGCGGAGATCTGAAGAACGGGATCTGCCTTGAAATAACTCTCCTCATACCAGGTCCGAAGAGAGGATGCATGATGATTGGCCAGATACCTGAACAAAGCGGGGCGGTTCTCGGCTCGCGCGTGGCCTGAAAAAAACACCTGTTTAAGGAAATCCGATGCCTCTTTTTCGGTGGGATTCCTTACGGGAATCGGATTCATCTGGATCAGCACCGACAATGCCTGCGCAAACAAAGAAGGATCCCCGTTCTGCGATTTTTTTGCCAATTCCAACGCCTTGCCAAGCCACTCAGGACTTCTTTCAAACCGGAACAACACATTTGAAATCTCAAGCTTCTGATCCGGATGAAGCGTCGATTTGTTTTTTTCATAAAAAGCAAACACCCAGTTTTTCTTTACCTCATCCAGCGACTCATTCAATCCCTTGAATACCGCGTTTCGCACCGATGCTTCCGGATCAAGCGCCAATAGCTCCAAGGCCTGCAATACCGGACCCTCGAGCTTGAGTAGCCCCAGGCTTTGCGCCACCGCTGTGCGCACCAAAGGGTTTGGATGTTGAACGCGGGAGAGGGCTTCAGACCTGCCCTCGGGAAGTTGCTGTTTGTTCAGCCTGTGAAGCGCGATCAGAATGACACTGGGATGAGGTTCATCAGCCCCGGTTTTCCTCAATGCCTGGAGGTCGGAGTAGAGTTCGGGCTTGCTGCGGTACCTGGGATCGAGCTTCGAAGCCCTGAAAACAAAAAGGTACAAAAACAAACACAAAATCACGCCAAGAGCGCCAGCAAGGATTGGTTTCAGATGTCTGGAGGTCGGATGGATTGATTTCATGGATTGAGTTTACGGCATTTTTCAGAAATGGAGGTAGTCAAACCGCAATCCTACCCCGGTACAAACTCAACTGGACCAGTCGATCAAAAGCTTCACGATCCAGGCCTGGAGTGCGCAGAATTCGAGCAAGCAGGCTCTGGGCATCCGTACTTTGGCTTGGTTTGCCTTGGCCAGGCAGAGACACCACAAGAAAGGTCGCGTCTTTTCCTTTTTTAAAATTCCCCGTTTGTTTTGAAACACCAAGGATTTCAGCGCCTGCAAGGGTCGCACGATAGAGCGCCTTGATGCAGCTTGCACCCTTGACGCCTGCTCGCGCATTCTGCTCCACAAAACTACGCATCACATCGAACATCGAGAGGACAGGTCCTCCCCCAATGTCAGAACCGAGTGCCCAACGCACACCGGCACGCTCGGTTTTCTTGAAATCAAAGAGACCTGAGCCAAGCCCCTGCTCTGAAATCGGCGCATTCGAGGTCGGACAGTGAATGATCGCAGTCCGGGTACGGGATAAAATCCTTAGCTCTGCCCGCGAGAGATGAATTCCATGAGCCAGGAGTGAGCGACTTCCGAGCATTCCGGTGCTCTGATAAATCTCCGTATAGGACTTTACTTTTTGAAACCCTCTGAGTCCGCGATAGAGCGAAAGGGTGAAGTCGATTTCCTGAAGATTCTCGGACAAATGGCTCTGCTTGAAACACCCCGCCCGATCTGCGAGTCGCGCTCCCTCTTTCATCACTCCGGGGGAGGTGCTGATGGCAAAGCGTGGAGTGAATGCAAACCTTTTTCCAAACTTCTTCAATAGCTTCCGGGTAAGGGCGATCGCCTCCTCCTCTGTCTGAGTGAGTTCATTCGGCGAGTTCATGGTCATGAGCACGTTTCCAATGACAAAGTTGCCCTTTGACTCCTTCATCGCAGCCGAAAGCGCGCAATCGTGAATGGAACTGAAAATGGCCCCTCCGAAAGTGCCCACCCGGGCCAGGCGCTTGAAAAACTCACGGGCCCGCGCCTTTGCAAAAGCGGGGTCTGAAAATCGTGCCTCAGCTGGAAACGTGTACTTCTCAAGCCACTGCAAAAGCGAGTCCTTGGGCATCGTCCGGACCTCGTCCTGAACCCAGTGAAAGTGCATGTCAAAGAACCCAGGCAGGATCACGGAATCCCGGAAATCAAAGGTGTTGGAAGCACGAATGGCTTTGCCGTATTTTTCTTGAGCCCGATCCCAGGTCAGCACAGCCTCGATTTTTGCCCGCCCCGCAGGCCCCGAAACCACCAGCACCCCGTCCGGCATGAATTCGCACACCGTATCGGACTTCGGATTCAGGATGACTCCCCGGTAGAACTTCACGGCCTAAAACTTCATCTCGGGCACGTCACCCTCGATGGTGAGCCGCGCCTCAGTGGCCTTTGCGATTTCCTCGACACTCACTCCGGGCGCACGCTCGATGAGTTTGAGTCCCTTGGGGGTAACGTCGATCACCGCAAGTTCGGACACGATCCGGTTTACGCATTTCTTTCCGGTAAGAGGGAGCTGGCATTTCTTCAGGATCTTGCTCTTGCCGTCTTTTGACACGTGTTGCATCGCCACCACCACGCGTTTGGCACCTGCCACCAGATCCATCGCCCCCCCCATGCCCTTCACGAGTTTTCCCGGGATCATCCAGTTTGCAAGATCGCCCTCTTCATCGACCTCCATCGCTCCAAGCACCGTAAGATCAATCTTGCCTGCGCGAATCATCGCAAACGAATCCGCACTCGAAAAGAATGCAGCCCCCGGGATCACGGTCACGGTTTCTTTGCCCGCATTGATGAGATCAGGATCGACCTGCGTTTCGGTCGGATAGGGTCCGAGCCCCAGAATCCCGTTCTCGCTTTGAAGCACAACTTCCATTCCGGGGGGAATGTAGTTTGCCACAAGGGTCGGGATTCCGATCCCGAGATTCACATAAAATCCGTCCCGCAGCTCTTGCGCGATCCGCATCGCAATCTGGTCGCGTGTCAAACTCATTTCACACCTCGCTCTTCATGGGCGGAATGCAGAACCTTCCGCTCGATCCGCTTTTGATAATCCTTGCCCTGAAAAATCCGGTGCACATAAACTCCCGGCAAATGGATCTGATCGGGATCAAGGGCCCCTACCGGCACGAGTTCCTCGACTTCCGCAATGGTGATTTTTCCGGCCATCGCGCAAAGCGGGTTGAAGTTGCGCGAAGTCTTCCGGAACACAAGGTTCCCCATCGCATCTCCCCGCCAGGCCTTCACGATCCCGAAATCCCCCACAATGCCCTTTTCCAAAATATACTTGCGGCCGCCGAATTCGCGCTCTTCTTTCCCCTCGGCAATGAGCGTTCCCACACCGGTCGGCGTATAAAATCCCGGAATGCCTGCACCCCCGGCACGCAACCTCTCGGCAAGAGTTCCTTGGGGTGCGAATTCAAGCTCGAGCTCTCCTGAGAGCACGAGTTGCTCAAAGAGCTTGTTCTCACCCACGTAACTTGAAACCATCTTCTTCACTTGTTTCTTTTCAAGCATGAGCCCGATGCCGAATCCATCCACACCCGCATTGTTCGACACACAGGTAAGATTCTTCACTCCAAGCCGGACAAGGGCTGCGATTGAATTCTCGGGAATCCCGCAAAGCCCGAAGCCCCCCATGGTCAGAATCGCCCCATCAAACACATCCCGGACCGCTTCGTCCGGACCCGCAACCAATTTGCTCATGCCCTTTTTCATGGCCCCTAAAATCACACAAGGGAGCAAGGTTTGCAATTCCATACAGGAGCCCCATGAGCGAAGCCGCAGGCTGCGGCCCGGAGGTCAAACTTTCATGATTCCGACGGAAAACCCTCACTGAAGGTCTCAAGCCTGACGAAACCATCAATCGGTCAAAACGACATCCTTTAAGACAGGAAAACCCATGAAATCAAAGTACAGATTCTTGATCTTTGGACTCCGGAGCACGGTGGTCTTTTCGTCCACAAGTGGCAAAAGCACACGCTCTCTCAAGAGGAACTCCTTTTGGGCGGCCACAAAATGCCTCATGGCGGCCGCTTGAGAGCCCTCTAGAATTCCAAGCTCCACTTCCCGATCGAAAACCGCACTTTCGAACTGAAGACGCCGGTTGGTCGAGGTGCCTCCATAGGGAAGCAAAAAATCCGAAGGCTCGGGCACCTTCGCATTCCAATAGACCATGATCAGATCAAACTCGTTCAAACCGGCATAGGCGCTGAACTCCTTTGGATGGAGCGATGCGAGCTCCACCTCGAATCCGAGGGCGTTTTGAATCTGATTTTGAATTCGCTTGCCGATGACCTGGAATGGCTCTCCCATCCGCGTTAGAATCCGTATCTTGAAATTCTTCGAGAGCACCACACCGGATGCCCTGAGCAAGCGTTTTGCCCCAACCGGATCCGCGGGCTGATTGATCGGAACCTCGGATCCCTGAAGGGGGGTCGGAATCATGCTTTTTGATGGCAAGAGCGAGATCTCTCGCCCCGCGGCCAAACCCGAAACATCAATGGCTTTCATCACGGCAGTTCTGAAGTCCCGTACCGTCATCGGATACTTTTTTGCATTCGCAACCAGCATGTGGTTCCGGTAGAGGGGGGGCTGAAACACTTCCCGTGAGGTTTTCAGTTTCTCAAGCTTTTCCGTGGGCAAGAATTGCAGGTAAGGAAAGAAACCTGACTCGAACCTCTCGTATGCCGCCTTAAGATCATGTCCGAAATGAACCTCGATTTGGTCGATGTTCGATCGACCCTTGGCATAATGCGGATTCCTCTTCAGAGTCATTCTCTTTCCAGGCTCCGAACTCTCCAGGATGAAAGCACCGCTTGAAAGCAGAACTCCGGGCCTCCAGAAATGATCACCGAACTTTTCAAGCGCATCCTTTCGAATCGGAAAAAAAGGCCAGAAAGTCGGAATCTTCTCCCAATCCGGAACGGGCCTATTGAGCTTCACGACCAGGGTGCGATCATCCAAAGCCCGGATTCCGACGGACTGTGCCTGCATTCCCTCTTTTTGGTGATATGCCTTCGCGCCCTCCACATCATTGAGGTAATACAAATACAAGGAAGTGGACTGAGGCGAAAGAAGTCTCAGCCAAGAGTCGACAAAATCATGAGCGGTCACCGCACGACCATCCGACCACTTGGCATCCTTGCGAATCGTGAAGGTGTACTCCTTCAAGTCGCTTGATTTTTTCACTCCTTCAGCAAGACGGGGGATCAACTTTCGGGTCTCAGGTTGAAACCCGTAGAGTCCCTCTTGCAAGAGACTTACGATCGGGGCCTCCGGATTGGTGACCATTCCATTCCAATCGAGTGTTGCGGGCGAATCCGGCAGGTGAATGTTGAGCGTTTTGCAAAACGCAGTGCCTTGTCCGAAACACAGCACGAGGGCCGAGATGAGGACCAGCCGCCCGCAGTCCATCAAATCAACTCTATGGCAAGTGCCGTGGCCTCGCCTCCTCCAATGCAAATCCCCGAAAGCCCGCGTCTTTTTCCATTTTTCTGAAGATAGGAGATCATGGTCATCACGATTCGCGCCCCGGATGCCCCGATCGGATGTCCAAGACTGATTGCACCGCCCCATGGATTCAGTTTTTCATGCGGAATGGAGAGCTCCTTTTGAGCAGCCATTGCAACGACTGCAAATGCCTCATTTACCTCGAATACGTCAACATCCGTCACACTCCATGACGCCCGCATAAGAGCTTTCTTCATCGCTCCGGCGGGAGCGGTGGTGAACCACTGGGGATCCTGGGCGTGCGTGGCCTGGGATACGATGCGCGCCAGAGGCTTCACACCCAGCGCTCGCGCTTTTTCCGCGCTCATAAGGACAAGTGCGGCCGCTCCGTCGTTGATCGTGGAGGCGTTTGCCGCAGTGACGGTGCCGGCCTTGTCAAACACCGGCTTTAATGCGGGAATCTTGTCGAACTTTACTTTTGCAGGGCCCTCATCCTGAGCAAACAATGTGCTCTCGCCCTTCGCACCCGAAAGGGTGATCGGAGCGATTTCGGATGCAAAACTGTTCGCTGACTGCGCACTCAAGGCCCGCTTGAAACTCTCAATTGCAAAGGCATCCTGGGACTCGCGCGTAAACTGCATTTCGCGCGCACAGAGCTCACCACAATTCCCCATATGTTGATTGTGATACGGATCCCAAAGCCCGTCATGGATCATCGAATCAATGACCTGTCCATTCCCCATTCGAAAGCCCCCCCTGGCCGCAGGCATCAAATAGGGCGCGTTGGACATGCTCTCCTGCCCGCCTGCCACCACAATTTCGCTCTCACCCGTCAGGATGCTCTGCGCTCCAAGCATGATTGCCTTCATGCCGCTTCCACAAACCTTGTTGATCGTCAGTGCTGGAACAGAATCAGGCAAACCTGCTCCGATGAGCGCCTGCCTTGCAGGCGCCTGCCCGACCCCTCCGGTCAGAACATTTCCCATGATCACTTCCGATACCGCAGCAGGGTCCACTTTGGATCGCAGGAGCGCCTCCCGGATGGCGTGGGCACCGAGTTTCGGACTGGTCCACGAAGCAAGAGCGCCTTGAAAACTTCCAAACGGGGTTCGGGCGTAGCCCGTGATCACGATTTCTTTTGTCATGGGAGCACTCTAACGAACTCACTTCCTGCTTGCAACCGAAGGCAAGGAGGTTTAATTCCATGGCATGCGCAAAAGTCGCTTTTTTCCGCTCTGGCTTGGAGCCTCCCTGCTCCCGTCGCTCGCTGCCTTTTCGGGGCCATTCGTGCCAACCGATCTTCCGGATCTCGTGGAACGCATTTCTCCATCCGCAGTCCACATCTCGACCAAAATGGATCAACGAAAGCAATTCAGAAATTCGATCTGGGGAGACTTTCTCCAATTTTATGGAATTCCGGAAGACCAACCCTCGGGGTCTCTTGGAACCGGATTTTTGATCGATGCCGAGGGTTCCGTGCTCACCAATTACCATGTGATCGAACAAGCGGCCGAGAATCGTGCAGTGGAAATCGTGGTTTCACTTCGGGACAAACGTCAATTCTCGGCGCGCATCCTTGGCCGGGACCCAAAAACAGACATTGCGCTCCTTCAAATCCGTGACAAGTCGGGGAATACCCCTCCTGGTCTCTCGGTGGCAAAGCTGGGTGATTCCGATCGCGTTCGAATCGGAGAGCCGGTAGTTGCAATCGGAAACCCCTTTGGTCTTGATTACTCGGTTTCAGCCGGGATCATTTCACAAAAAAACCGGAACATCGGCCAAGGCCCTTTTGACAATTTTTTACAGACCGATGCCGCGATCAACCCGGGCAATAGCGGTGGCCCGCTTTTCAATACCAGGGGCGAGGTCATCGGGATCAACTCCGCCATCTTCAGCAGGTCCGGCCAATTCGGAGGGGTGGGATTTGCCATTCCCATCAATGATGGAAAGAACATCCTTGCGAGCCTTAAAAAATTCGGGCGCGTTCCACGCCCCTGGCTTGGTGTCGTGACCCGACAGGTGAATCCCACTCTTGCGTACCTGTATGGACTTCCCTCCGACCGTGGCCTGCTCATCTTGAACCTCGTATCGAATGCACCGGCGGATCGCGAGGGACTTCGGGCGGGAGACATCATTACGGAAGCCTCCGGACGCAAGATCCGTGATCAAACAGAAATTGAGCAGGAACTCTCCAGACTCAAGCCATTTGATGAATTGAGCCTCACCATTCAACGCTCGCTACGAAGCCTGAAAGTGCGGATCAAACTCGAGGAGTTTCCACCCCAACTCAACCGAGTCCGCGAAGGAGTGATTTGAACATGACAAAATGGGAACGGAGAAACCAAGCCCCGGCGAAGCCCTCCTCACCGGGGAGTGAACTTCCTGTGGATTTTCTTAAATTGATCGAGGAAACCATGACTCAGGCGCTCGAGCCCGGATTACTCGAGGTGCGAAAAATCCATCCGGAATCCTCATTCAAGGCACAAGGTGCGATCTTCAGCGATGAAATCCTCCTTTCGATCACCCTGAATCACGGCCCTCTGGTCCTGTCGGCAACCACGGTCCACGGGAGCGTGGATTACAATCCAAACGCCGAGAAACCCGCGGTCAATGACTTGCTTGCGCTGATTTTGGATTCCCTTGGAAGCCTGTTCCAATTCTATCTTGATCCCGAGTTTCCGGAGCGCATCACCCAGATCACTGACGCCTCCCTTGGTGCTCTGGAGGAAGCCCCCTTTGAGTGGACTCCTCTACGGTTGGATGAAGGCCAGAAAACTCCGGTTCACGTAAAAATCGACAAGGCCAATCCGCTCCTTGACACTCTTGCTGAGGATTGGCTCAAGAAGAACGATCCGAATTACGAAAATATCTCGGCAAAACAAAGCAAGATCAACCTAGGTGATGCAGAAGAGTTCCTGGAAGAGAGAATCGAGGCCATTCGCGCGGCGAAAGCAGGCTCGGGTTCGACCGGAGGCGGTCCCATCCGTCACTGAGAGGGACCAATTCAGACTCAATCCTAACGAAGGTTCAGGATCCGGAATCTCCTGAAGTGCGAAAAGGTCTCTCGCAGGGATTTCGCCTCAAACAAAGCTGCCACAACACACACGAGTCCGAAAACGAAAGAGGCACGCGCCCAACTCAGCTTTTCAAACATCCAGAAGGTGTTCATCCAGATCCATGAATTGATGGCAAGATTGATCCAAAACACCGTTCGGCGCTTCTCGATGTACAATAGAAGAAACCCGCTCAGGATTGTCGGAAGAACGAAGATCTTCCCGAATGAAGTCTTCTCCAGCATCCAAAACGCATCCATCATGAACCAGCTGATGGAGTTCAGCGTATCAAGTGCATCTTTACTTACCGGAAAGGGGCGTTCGTGTTCTTGGGCCATTTCGCGCTCTTAAAACTCGGAATCTCCGAAATCGTCATCTTCCTTGCGGATGCTTCCAATCAAGGAGTCGATGGAATCGCCATCGTAATCCAAATCATCAATCGATTCGTCAAGCTCAAGGTCGTGGATCACCTTGTTGAAGTTCACTTCGGTGGAGAGGTCCTGCCGGATCACCTCGATGTACTTGTCCGGATATTTACTCACCAATTCCTCGATGTATTGATTGAGTTTACCCTCTTTCAGGATCATCTCTTTGCGTTTAATCTTCTTCCAATTCTTGATGTAGTCAAGGCGGCAGTACCCCTTGGTGGACGCGAGGTTCTCGCAGCCGGATTCCCGGCACATCTTTTCATGGTGGGCAACCGCCAACGGTTTCGGGGTCTTCGGAGCCTTGCCTTTCACTTTTTTATCCTCGACCGGGGTCGGGGCTTGGGGCGCGTTTTTCGCTGTCTTTCCAGGAACTTCGGGCTTTCCACCCTTTGCATCCCGGGTGGGCTTCGCATCGTTTCCGGGCTTCGCTCCCTTGATCGGCTTTGAATCCTTACCCGCTTTCAGTTCCTTCCCGGCTTTTGCCCCTTTGGCAAATTTTTCAGGCTTTCCAACCGCTTTGGGCGCAACTTTGGGGGCCGTTTTGGGTGCAGCCTTGGTCTGATTCTTTTTGGCAGGCTTTGATGCCATGGCCTTCCCCGCGACCGCTTTAGCAATCCCTTTGGCCAGGGTCTTTACTTTCGCGATGACCGGAGCCGCCTTCGCGGTTTTATTTTTGATTTTGCTCGGTTTTTTAGCCATGACAGTGTCGTGCCTGAATCAAGAAGCAGGGTCAAGCTTTTTCTTGACAAGTTCGTGTTTTTAGCGGAACTTCAAGTTTCAATTTTTTTAACGAAAGGTTCCGGACCATGGCAGTTCCCAAGAAGAAAAGTTCACGCAGTCGCAGAAACATGCGCCGTTATTCAGCAGCATATCAGCTAGACCCGATTTCAGAAACCACCTGTCAGTTCACTCACGCTCCTGTGCGTGCCCACACGGTTTCCATCAAGGCGATCAAAGAAGGTCTGTTCGAAGCTCGCAAAAAGACGACCAAGGCAAAGACTTCAAGCGCGAACGCTTGAGTTTGAAATTTTAACCCAACGCATGACTCCCGGGGGATGAACAGATTCTCCGGGAGTTTTTGCGTTTTTGGAGATCAACACATGAAAGCAGGATTCTTTCCGGGCCAGGGCTCCCAACAAGTGGGAATGGGAAAACAGTTTTACGACGAGTTCACGGTTTTCCGTCAAACGATCGAGGAGGCCTCCGACTCGCTTGCAATGGATTTGAAAAAACTCATCTTCGAAGGACCAGAAGGCGACCTTACCCTCACCGAGAACGCCCAACCCGCGATTCTCTCGGTATCGGTTGGCTGCTTTCGTGTGGCGGAACAGGAACTCGGTCTCAAAACCACGGTGAATCTGGGCCACTCGCTTGGCGAGTATTCTGCCCTCGTTGCCTCTGAGGCGATCCCCTTCGCAAATTCTGTCACTTGGGTGCGCGCGCGTGGTCAGGCCATGCAAAAAGCCGTACCCGTGGGTGAAGGAACCATGAGTGCCGTGATCGGCGCCGAAGACGCGCAGGTCGAAACCTGGTGCAAAGAAGCAACGAACCAGGCACAAGCCGCCCGCAAAGAAAATGGCTCCTCGCTCACCGTTGCAGCCGCGGTGGAGCCTGCGAACTTCAATGCTCCAGGGCAAATCGTCGTATCAGGCTCCGTGGATGCGGTCGAGATCCTGGAAAAGAACATCCAAGGCTTAGGAATCCGCGGAGTGCTCGTAAAGCGCCTCTCGGTCAGCGCTCCTTTCCATAGCTCTCTCATGAAACCTGCGCGCACGGTGATGGAAGAAATTTTTGAGACGGCCAAAAAAGACGGGCTTTTTTCCCCTCTTCAAACCCCCTACATACCAAACCGCACAGCCATAGTGACCACCGAGTCCGGCGTGATTCTCCCGCTTCTGTCAGAACAAGTGGATCACTCCGTGCTCTGGAAGCAAAGTGTGGAGACCCTGATCGGATCAGGATGCAAAGTCGCCTTTGAATTTGGTCCGGGCAAGGTCCTTCAAGGTCTTGCAAAACGCATTGCAAAGCCTTTGAACGCCGCCTTTGAAACCTACCCCATTTATGACCTTGAAAGTCTGAAAACCGCAGAAGGAGCGGCAAAAGCATGAATACTCAAAAACCATTGGCGCTCGTCACCGGTGCATCTCGCGGAATCGGAGCCGGAATTGCGGAAAAACTCGGAGCTTCTGGCTTCCATGTGCTCATCAACTATGTATCCAACGAGGCAAAAGCCATCGAAGTGGTGAAAAAAATCGAAGCGGCGGGCGGAACTGCCGAGCCCCTTCGCTTTGATGTTTCCAAAGAAGAAGAGATCGTTTCCGCATTCGAGATCATTGCCAAAAAAGGATCTCCTCTTGCCGTGCTCGTGAACAATGCGGGCATTTCAGAAGATGGCCTGATTCTGAGACTGAAAAAAGAATCCCTCGATCGCACGCTGCAGACCAACCTGGTTTCTGCAGTGCTTTGCTCCCGTGAAGCCGCAAAACTCATGATGAAGGCGCGCGCAGGTTCGATCATTCAGATCTCATCCGTAGTGGGTGAGATGGGGAACGCAGGACAAGTGTCCTATGCCGCCGCAAAAGCCGGCATGATCGGACTCACGAAGAGTCTTGCCAAAGAACTCGCCTCCCGTCAGATTCGCGTGAATGCCGTGACCCCGGGCTACATCGAAACCGACATGACCGGTGCGCTCAATGAGGCGCAGAAAAAAGCGATCACCGACAACATTCCACTGGGAACATTGGGTCAGACAACGGATATCGCTGAACTCGTGGGATTTCTTGCAGGTCCGTCGTCAAAATACATCACCGGACAGGTGATTGGAGTGAATGGCGGCCTTTACATTTGACCGAATACGCGCTAAAAATAGCCAACTATTATTTGAGTACTGGTACTTGAATCCAGCTTTGGAATAAGGAGAAGACAGCAAATGTCAGCAAATACAGAAGACAGAGTTCGTTCGATCATCTGCGACCAGCTCGCAGTGGAATCAGAAAAAGTAAAACCCGCAGCTTCCTTCATTGAAGACCTGGGCGCCGACAGCCTCGATATCGTCGAGCTCGTCATGACCATGGAAGAAGAATTCGACATGGACATTCCTGACGAAGAAGCGGAAAAAATGAAGACCGTTGGCGATGTCATTAACTACATCAACGCAAAAGCCAGCGCAAATCACTAACAGTGTGTTGAAAAAGGCAAACCTGCTGCGCTTTTTCGCCGAAAACTCTTTCAACGTACTCTAAAGTACGCCTCAGTCGTTTTCAGCAAAAAATCTTCGCATCTTTACCTTTTTGAACCCCCTGTAACCAGTCATTCAAGGTTTTGCTAAAATAGCATTGTGAACCAATAAAAAAGCCCCACTCCACCGGAGCGGGGCTTTTTTGTTTTTTACTCCCTTGCCTTGAAGGCCTGTCACCTACTTCTTCGTAACCTCGATCATGGCTTTCTTGATGGCATCCACATACTTGGTCTTCGCCATCTCGCTCACCTTGATCTCGATTTCTGGCTCGATCCCGAAATTCTCGATGTAGCTTGGGGTCTGATCCGAATTCAGGTTCTTCCTCACAATAAGGGACTCGGTCTGTCTGAGCTCCAGGTGCGAATTCGGCGCTTGATTGTAGGCCACGACGTTTCCGCCGGCACCCATGGTCCGGGTACCCATCACCGTCGCCATCTGGTTGTCCTGCAGGGTTCCGGCAAAGATGTCGCACATGGAAGCGCACATCTCATTCACAAGCAACACCACCTTGAAGGGCTGCTCGAGATCGCGGTTTTCATTGATCGAAAACGGCGCGAGAGTCTCAGCACTCTCGATGGTGGAAAGTCGGTTACCCGTTTCCTTTTGCTGAAGGAAACTCTCCAGAAGCCGACGTGAGTACTCGCGCTCCGAATCGCTCCGGGCATCCAGGGATTCTGTCTCGAACTGATCAAGCCAGCTGTCACTCAGGCGATACTGGATCTTCGGCATCTCGATCTTTCCGGGCGACAGAAGCTGCGCCATTTTCATCCCAAGAATGAGCGAGCCGCCGCCATTGTTGATGGTATCGAGCACCAGATGCTGCACCCCGAGCGCCTGCATGGAGGCAAGCGTGGTCTTGAACTCCGCAATCACTTCGTCCTCATCCGCGTTCGGCGAGAACGTATCGATCAGGATGTAGCCGACGAGTCGCTTTTCCCGGGTTTCGGTACCATCGGCGGTCCTGACCTTGGAAGGCACCACGTAGGCAGGATAAGTCTTCGAGCCATCCACGTAGACCGCATTTGCCGGTACCGCGCGAACTTCCTTCAGTCTTTCCATCGGAGTGGCAGACTCGATGCTTGCGCTGGCAACCTCATCCACCGGACTCCAGGCCGCGATCGAGTCGATCATGCGGAAGCCATCTGAAAACTTTTTCCGCAGTCCGCGGGTGACCTTTGCGATCTGTTCCATGGGCTTGAGCACCCGTCCGTCAAAGCCGATGAAATTGAAGGAAAACAAGCGCGTTGGATCCGCATCATCCGACACCATCAGGAAATTCGAGCTTTTATTCTTCTGGCTTGCAGCATCCTGCTCCTCCCGGAACTGCACGAGGTCCTTCATGACCCAGGGGAGCTTTACCGTGAATTTCCGGTCATCCCGCTTCACGGACAAAACCACATCCTTCTCCGCAGGCAAGCCATTCACGGTAGAAACCCGGTTGAAGAGCTTGTTCATATGGAAGGTGTAATTCGCCTCACGATTCCCGAGATCCCGAAGGGGCACAAGATCGCGGTCAATCGCATCCTTGAGACTGACCCCATTGATTGCGGTGATTTCATCTCCGACCGCGATCGGATAGGCTGAGTCCTTGGTGATCGTGGGAAGAAGTTTTTTCACAATGAGCGAATCCCCGTGGCGGTAGCCTCCGAAACCAAGAAAGGCGACCTGGGCACGGTTCGGAAGAGACGAGTTCGTAAGAGAGGCGGAAGTGTGTGCGTCCTTGAAGCCCGCCACAAACTTCATCATGAGCTGATAGAACTCATCATTGGTTTTGGTGAGCTTCGCGGCTTCGATCGTATCCGCTTTCCATTTTTCATAATCAAGCCCGTGAAGCTTTTGCTTCATCTCAAGAGGCGCGTAGTTCTCGCCGAATTGCGAATAAATCCAGTAAAGATCGGCGATCTTCTCCTCCGTGGTCAGCGTACGCCTCGGTACCGGATCACATCCGGCAAGCCCGATCAGAACCAATCCCAGAACCCATCCCGAATATCGAAGTGAATTTTTCATGGGGGTGACGCTACCCTTGAAATCCACATTTTGTAAACAGTTTTTGTTTACAAACAAAACGGGAACGGTTGCCCGATTTGATTTTTACCTAAGTCCTCGATAAGAAATAAGAACATGAAACGTCAGGCACTCTCCCTTCTCGCGGGCATCAGTCTCGCCTTCACCCTTTCCGCGTGCACCCGCATTCTCGCCGGGGGGCGGGCCTCCTTGCATCCTGCAACTCCACCCGAACACGCCGCTGCGCTCTCCCTGGCCCAGGTTACGCCTGCATCGGACACCAGCACCTCTGAACTGGGTCGGGACCGGAACTTCACGTACTTCGACATGAGAGTAGGAAACACTCCTCAGGAACGCCGGGATGCCCTCGAAGCCCTGAATTCCGTGCCGGACTCAAGCGGCAAGATCGCGTACGCCTCGCGTTTTGTCTCAGCACTTGAATTCCAGTTCTGGAAGCCAACCCTCGACACGCCGTCACACCGGGAATATCTTCTGGCGCTATCGCTCGAAGAAGTCTTCACCCAAACAAAAGCCTGGATCAAAGCATCTGCCCTTGAAAACATCCGGGCTCTGGGGGCCGCACTTCACTTTGTGAATCTGGCTCAGGAGGGGGCCTTGCGTGCCCTCCCTGGAACTCCCGAGACGAATTTGAACCTGGCTCTGGAAACAGGCCTCCGGGCAAAGGATCAGCTCGATAGCGGGGCCCGCTCCCTTGAGACTCTTCGGGAATCTGAAAAACTTGTTTCAAAAAATGAATCGATTGCCGTCTTTCTGCTCAGAGTTCGGCAAAATGCATTGAAATCGCTAGGACTGAGCCTTGCCATGAATTCGATCAGCGAAACCGAGGATCAAAAAGAAGCGCCTCGCGATCCCTTGCTTCAGATTTTTGCGCCTGATTTTGCAACACGAGATCCTTCCCAGATCGGCTACATCGCAAGAATTTTTGAATACGCAAAAGAGACCCGTCAGTTTCTTCAGGCTCTCGGGTATGACCCGAAAGATGAGGAGGCCCTCCAGAAGATCCTCGCTCGCCTTGATTTCGAGCCCATACTCGAGCGAGAAAACAACCCCGTCAAACTTGAAGCTTTGAAGCGACTCAGGGACTCCCTGCTTCCTTGAACCTGACATCGGTAAGATGGAAATCCAAAAACTCCTCATCCTCCAGGTACACCTGAAAGCGGATCAACCCAAAAGGCACGGGTCCCAGAATGTACGTCAGCTGCGAATCCTCATGATAGAACTCGCACACCCGCATTCTTAACCCCAACACCATTAGGTCAGAGAGCGCCCCCTCGCGCTTGACACAATTTCGGATCACCTCCTCGATTTTCTCGGGCGTATAGAGAAAGCTCTTCGGCAAGTCCACCCATTTCTCTTCCACAACCCTTCCGCGATAGGTCGTGATCGTGTGGACACCGAAGACCTCTCCGGCCGCATCCTGGTGCATAATCTCTCGCTCCTGGATGACCACCGCTCCCTGATAAGGCGCCTCATAGCGCACCCGATCCCCGACCGATGGGAACGCCAGAACCTGGTTCAATCCGAAGCAATATCCCAATAGAACTCCAAAAATCATCACTCGCTTCAAGGGTCCGTCCTCCTGTCCCGACAGGATGCTCGAGGAAGCTGCAGGAGATCAATCTTTTTCATTCAAACCCCGCCTGATTTGATGCATTTTCACGTTCCAAACAGGCTCTTCCCAAGGTAAATTCCACGCATGTCTCGATTTGGAAAATATCGCGTAGTGGTTACTGGCATTGGCATTGTGAGTCCTGTGGGCAACACCCGGGAATCCTCCTGGAATTCGATCATCGAAGGAAAGTCCGGGATCGGGCGCGTGAGCCTGTTTGATCCGGGCGATTGCTCGGCCCAGATCGCAGGCGAAGTGAAAAACTTCGAGCCAACGACCACCCTCGCCACTCCCCTTTACCCGCGCGGTAAGGACCAGCCTCCGGTCACGCAAGCCGTCTCCCCGCGCGAGATGAAGCGCATGGATCGCTTCATCCACCTCGCACTCGTTGCCGGGGTCGAAGCCTATGCGGATTCAGGACTTGATCAGGTTCGGGACAAGATTTCGGCCACCGAAATCGGCATCAACATAGGTGTCGGAATGGGCGGACTCCCTGGAATCGAGGACACGCACAACACCCTTCGCGACAAGGGCATCCGACGCATTTCCCCTTTCTTCATTCCGCAAGTCATTCCAAATCTTGCAGCAGGACAGCTCTCGATTTTGCTGAATACCCAAAACACCAACTATTGCTCGGTATCTGCGTGCGCCTCCAGTGCTCACTCGATTGGCGAATCCTATCGCACGATTCAAAGGGGTGAGGCAACTGTGATGCTCGCAGGCGGCGCCGAATCCGTGGTGTGTGCCCTTGGGATCGGCGGGTTTGCGGCAATGCGTGCGCTTTCCACCCGTAACGACGAACCCACCCGCGCCTCCCGCCCCTTTGACGTGGGCCGTGATGGCTTCGTAATGGGCGAAGGTTCCGCAGTACTTGTGCTTGAGGAATATGAGTTCGCAAAAAAACGCGGCGCAAAGATCTATGGCGAGATCGCAGGCTATGGCGCATCTTCGGACGCCTTCCACATCACCCAGCCGCTTGAGGATGGAGATGGCGGATATCGGGCCATGAAGAACGCACTCACCGAGTCCGAACTCCCTGCCGACTCGATGGACTACATCAACACTCATGGCACCTCGACTCCGCTCGGAGACATTCAGGAAGCGATCGCCTGCAAGCGCTTGTTTCCGAATGCGAAGAACCTGCACCTGAGTTCGACAAAATCCATGACCGGACATTTGCTCGGTGCTGCTGGTGCGATCGAGGCCGCGTTCTCGCTTTTATCGATCCGGGATTCGATTGTTCCTCCGACCATCAATCTTGAAACCATCGATCCGAAATGTGCCGAGACCGGTCTTGATTTCACTGCAAACAAAGCGGTGAAAAAGCCGATCCGGACCGCGATGAGCAACAGCTTCGGCTTCGGTGGAACCAACGTTTCGCTTCTCTTTAAGAAGGCTGACGCCTGATCCATGAAACTTTTCATTGCCTCTGATCATGCGGGATTTGACCTGAAAGCGGCGCTGCTAAAGCGCGCAGCCGAACTCAAGGTCACGCTCACGGATCTCGGCCCGACCAGTGATGCGAGTGTCGATTACCCCGACTATGCAGACCTTCTCAGCAAAACGCTCGTGGATCATGAGTCAAAGTCCGGCTCCACCGACACCCTCGGCGTTCTGATCTGCGGCAGCGGCGTTGGAGTTTCAATTGCAGCGAACCGGCACCCCGGAATCCGCGCCGTGCTCGCCGAATCCCCCGAGGTGGCAAGGCTTGGTCGCGAACACAACCATGCAAACGTGCTTTGTCTGGGTTCCCGGATTGTAAGCACGGACAAGGCAGTGGAAATTCTGAAAAGCTTTCTTCAGGCAAACCCCGATCCGGGCGAACGTCACCTGAGACGGATTGAAAAACTCGGCAAAAAACCAGGCTGACCCGAAATCAAAAGGAACCCACTCATGAGCAAGAACCCGTTTTGGAATCCTCTCTCCATTCAAGATCCTGAAATCCACGCGGCAATCCGCGCAGAATCCGTTCGCGAAGAAGACGGACTGGAACTCATCGCCTCCGAAAACTACGCCTCCCGCGCCGTGATGGAGACCCAAGGCTCCATCCTCACCAACAAATACGCAGAAGGCTATCCAGGAAAGCGCTACTACGGCGGCTGTGTGAACGTCGACACTGCGGAATCGCTTGCGATTGCGCGCGTGTGCAAGCTCTTTGGTTCGGAAGCTGCGAACGTCCAGCCCCACTCAGGTTCGAGTGCGAACATGGGCGTGTATCATGCGCTCCTTACCCCGGGTGACACGATTCTCGGAATGAGCCTCTCGCATGGCGGACACCTCACCCACGGAAGCCCCGTGAACTTTTCGGGCAAACTTTTCAAAGCCTTTCACTACGGCCTGAACGCGGAGACCGATCTGCTTGATTTTGATCAGGTCCGCGATCTTGCGCGCATGCATCGCCCGAAGGTGATCATCGCAGGCGCGTCGGCCTATGCGCGCATCATTGACTTCAAAACCTTTGGCGAGATCGCAAACGAAGTGGAAGCAAAGCTCGTGGTCGACATGGCTCACATCGCGGGACTTGTGGCCGCAGGCCTTCACCCCAGTCCGATTCCCCATGCAACCTACACCACTTCCACCACTCACAAGACCCTCCGCGGCCCCCGCGGTGGAATCATCCTGAGCAGTGCGGAGCACATCAAACCCGTGAACTCGCTCATTTTTCCTGGGATCCAGGGTGGACCCCTCATGCATGTGATCGCCGCAAAGGCCGTTGCCTTCCACGAGGCCCTCATGCCGGAGTTCAAGCTGTACCAGGAACAAGTGATCAAGAATGCGAAAGCCTTGGCGGTGGCCCTCATGGAGCAAGGCTTTAAGCTCATCACGAACGGCACCGACAACCACCTGATGCTTTTGGACCTCTCCCGAAGCCTTGATGGCAGCACCTCGGGCAAGGATGCCGAAACCTGGCTAGATCTTGCGGGAATCACCGTAAACAAGAACACCGTACCGAACGAAAAGCGCTCGCCTTTTGTCACGAGTGGTATCCGGATCGGAACTCCCGCGATGACCACGCGCGGACTGAAAGAACCCGAAATGAAACAGGTCGCTTCATGGATCAAGTCCGTCATTGAATCCAAAGGCAGTGAGGCCTCGCTCAAATCGATCCGGGGACAGGTGCTTGAGCTTTGTCGCAAATTCCCGGTATATGGAGAGCATCATGCTGTTTGATACAAGCTTTGAAACCGAAGGCCAGATTGAGATCCGCGAGCTTGCCCGAAAATTCTCAAAGGATCGCATTGCACCGATCGTCGAGCATGACGAAGTAACCGAAACCTTCCGCCGCGAGATCATCCGCGAGCTTGGATCGCTGGGGTTGACCGGCATCCCCACCTCTGAAAACCACGGTGGATCGGGACTCGGGTATCAGGAGTATCTCGCCGCGATTGAAGAGATTGCCGCAAGCTCCGGCGCCTATGCGGTAAGCGTGGCCGTATCCGGTCTTCCCCAGGTCATCCTCGATACCTTCGGAACAGAAGCCCAAAAATCCAAATACATCCCGAAACTCGCCTCAGGCGAGTGGATCGGATCCTTTGTTTTGTCGGAAGCCGGAAGCGGCTCGGATGCCGCAAGTTTGCGAGCCTCGGCGGAACTGAAAGGCGACCACTATGTGCTGAACGGCACGAAACTCTGGATCACCCAGGCCGATGAAGCGGATGTGTTCATCGTCATGGCCCGCACGGGAGGACCCGGGGCAAAGGGCGTTTCGAGCTTTATTTTGGATCGCAGCATGAGCGGAATCAAAATGGGAAAACGCGAGAAGAAAATGGGAATGTGCATCTCCCACACGATGGAGATCATTCTCGAGGACGTAAAGGTCCCCGTTTCAAACCGGATCGCAACCGAAGGTGACGGAATGAAGATCGCCTTTACCGCCCTTGATTCAGGCCGGATCACGATCGCGGCAACCGCCCTTGGCATCGCACGGGCCGCAATCGAAACCGCAATCCACCATGCCAACATTCGGGAGCAATTCGGGAAACCGATTCTTGATTTTCAGGGAGTGGGCTTCATGCTCTCCGACATGTTGAACGAATATCAATCCGCAAAACTCATGACCCAACGGGCGGCGATGCTCAAAGATTCCGGAAAGCCTTTCTCGATTGCGGCAGCCCAGGCCAAGGTCATTGCCACTGACATGGCCATGAAAGTCACCACCGATGCGGTCCAGATTCTCGGAGGCTCAGGCTACACCCGCGAGTTCCCGGTGGAACGGCACATGCGCGAGGCAAAAATGCTTCAAATTGTCGAAGGCACAAACCAGATCCAGCGTCTGGTGATTTCACGCGCCATGAAAGAAAAAGGAAATTAAGCCATGAGTATCACAGCATCACGATTTGGAAGCGCTCCCCTGCTCTTGGACTGGAGCGGAATTCAGACGGAGATCACTCCCGCACGGCGTGCGGAACTTCATCAACACTTTGATCGCCTGCGGGTAAAGCTGCACGACCAGGTTTCAGGCTTCTACAACGCGGTTACCGACTCCACTCTTTCCGCCATTGATGCTTCCGAATCCCTGGCATCTAGCTTTCTTTCGAATTCCTCCCTTCGCCACTGCGTATTCATCGGAATCGGAGGCAGCAGCCTTGGTCCGCTCTTTCTCATCGATGCGCTCAAACATCGGGCCAAGAGTCAGATGCAGTTTCACTTTTTTGAAAACCCGGACCCGATCGACTGGACTTATCGCATCTCAAAACTGAATCCAGCCGAAACCCTCGTCTGCGTGGTCACGAAATCCGGCACGACCTACGAAACTCTTTCGATTTTCATGCTGGCCTATGACTGGCTGAAGCGCGCACTTGGCAAAACAGCGGCAAACCGCCACTGCGTGGCCATCACCGATCCCGAAAAAGGCGAGCTGCTCGAATTTGCCCGTCGCGAGTCCATCGCCACCCTCCCCATCGCGCCTTCCGTCGGCGGCCGGTTTAGCATCTTCACCCCCGTTGGGCTTTTCGCAGGCGCGCTTGCGGGCCTGAACATGCGCGAGCTCCTGACCGGCGGCAAGAAAGTGCGGGATTATTGCGAGAAGGCCACGCTTGAAAAGAATAACTTTCTCACCTGGGCCGAGGCCCTTCACTCGCGCGCAAAAACCCACGGCACTCATGTGATGATGCCCTACACCACTCCACTCAGACTCCTTGCCAATTGGTGGGTACAGCTGTGGGCTGAAAGTCTGGGCAAAGAAGGCAAAGGCTTCACCGCGGTGCCTGCCCTAGGTGCCATCGATCAGCACTCGATGTTGCAGCTTTTGCGGGACGGACCCAACGACAAGGTGATCTGGTTCATCAATGTGTCAGATTTCAAGACCCGTGTGCCGATTCCCTCGATTGACTTTAAGGTGAAGACCTTCGATTTGCTGGAAGGTCAGGAACTCGGGGATCTGCTCACCACTGAATTCCGCGCGATCCAGAAGGTGATGACCAATCAAAAACGGCCTCATCTTCAGCTTCAAATCGAGGAGTTGAACGAGGAAGCCCTTGGCTCGCTTTTCTTTTCGCTTTCCGTCCTTACCGCCTACATGGGTGAGATCATGAGCGTGAATCCCTTCGATCAGCCGGGCGTGGAAGAGGGCAAGGTTTACATTCGGGAAAAACTGGAACAGAACAAACGAGATCAACACTCCACGAACAACACCGAGGAAGAAGGCGTTCATCGCCTGCG
This sequence comes from Bdellovibrionales bacterium, assembly GCA_018969905.1. Taxonomy (GTDB): domain Bacteria; phylum Bdellovibrionota; class UBA1018; order UBA1018; family CAIMNF01; genus CAIMNF01. Next base: position 2,950 of record JAGWXK010000037.1, on the reverse strand, counting down.
GCTTCATCGGGAGTGAGCGGAATCAGCGCTCCAGGTCCTCGATCTGCTTTTCCGTTTCCTTGATCTTGAGATCGATTTCCAGGATTCTGGATTCGAGCACATTTCTCCTGGCGCTGGTCCCGGAGCCCACACGGTTCTCAAGCTCCTGAATCTCGAACTTCAAAACCTGGATCCGGCTCGTAAGATCGTGTCTCCACTTCTTTCTCTCGGCCCGCTCCTTGGAACTCATTTTTTTTAGTTCGAACTGCTCGCTCCCAGCCCGGATTTGACTTGGTCGCGTCTCGAAATCAAAGTCCGGTGTTCCCTCCTGAGGGACGCAAGAGCGGACTCGACTTCGCCTGATGGATTTCGTTTCTTTGCCTCCAGCTCCCGAGCCCGTCCATCACTCCAGGCTTCCTCCTTGGAACCTCCCTCGATTTCGTTCTCCCGGTCGCCAATCCCGCTTCTTGACTTCAGTTTTAGCTGCAACCGTTCGAGTTCGGACCGCTTTTTCACAAGTTCTTCCGTTGAATCTTTTCGTAAATCCTCTTCAAGGGCACGTCTCTCTTTTTGGAGCACTTTCAAGCGGTTTCTCGCAATCGCCAGCTGAGTTCGCATCTCACCCGAAGATGCATCATACGGGAGTCCCTTTGGCTCATTCGAGGCAGACGCTGTGGCTACTGAGCCCGCGTGCCCCACCGGTGAGGGGGCTTGATGCCAAACAACGGACGCCTGCTCCGGCTTTGGAGTCCGGATGCTAGAATTCAGGCCCACCCAAATCCCCAGAAGCCCGGCCCCGATCGGAAGGAGCCATCTCACAAAGTAACTCCTTTCAAAAGATCCAGGATTTTCTCCAATCCCTCCCGATCCACCTCCGAAAAATCATTGAGCCGGTCGCTGTCCACATCCAACACCGCAATGATCGCACCGGAAGAATCGCGAACTGGCACCACGATTTCGGATTTCGACAGGGAGCTGCAGGCGATGTGGCCTGGAAACCGCTCCACATCGGGCACAATGACGGCTGAACCCGCGCGATAGGCGTGACCGCAAACCCCACGGTCAAATGCAATCCTTGTGCAGGCAATCGGACCCTGAAACGGACCAAGCACCAGCTGCCCCTCTTGCACCCGATAAAAACCGACCCAAAAAAAACCAAACGCCTCTTTCAGCGCCGCCACAACATTGGCAAGATTGGCAATCCAATCCGTTTCTCCCGCCAAAAGAGCCTGAACTTGGGGAAAAAGCGCTTCATAAACCTCGGCACGACTGGCATTTTTTGGAAGATCTAAAGACTCAGCCATTTCCAGAGGTATGCCATTCCTCACCTTCTTGAAGCAAGGCTCTTCCAAAGTCTTTTTCTTTGATTTACCATCTGTTGAGCCATGGCAAAACCTAAGGATGATTCAAAAGACCGCACAACTACCCTAGTTTTGGATCAAGAGACCATCAACCGCGAGCTCCAGAAAGCAAAAGAGCAGCCAGCTTGCCTGATCCTGATTCGCGGCACTCCACAAGGGCACCGATTCTTTATCACCGAAGACCAGATGACCATTGGACGAGATCCATCGGCGGATCTCTGTATTGCGGATCAATCCATTTCAAGAAAACACGCCCGGGTGACACGAACCGAGTACGGAGTCACGCTCGAGGACCTTGGTTCCTCCAATGGAACATCGGTAAACGGAAAGAAGCTCGAACCAGGTAATGTGGTCACTCTTGCAAAAGAGGATCTCATTAAGCTTGGAAACTCGATTGTAAAGTATCTCCCTGCCGGCGAGATCGAGATCATCTTTTACGGAAATCTCAATCAGGCCGCCAATACCGACCCCATGACCAAATGTTTCAACAAGGGGTATTTCCTGGAGGCAATCGAAGCGGAATTCAAGCGAGCCAAAGCCTTAAGCACCCCGCTTTCCCTGATTTTCATGGATCTTGATCACTTCAAGAAAGTGAACGACACCTACGGCCATGATGGTGGCGATTATGTGCTAAAGGAATTCAGCAACTTCGTTCGGAGTCTCGCTGTAATTCAGCAAAAAGACATCTTTGCCCGCTACGGTGGCGAGGAGTTCTGCCTTCTCCTTCCCTCCACGGTGATTCAGGATGCGGAAAAGACCGCTGAGCTTTTGCGCGGCAAGATCCAGGGACACTCCTTCAATTACGAAGGAAAACGAATTCCGGTCACCTCCAGCCTTGGCGTTTCAGAACTGCGATCCGATATGGAAAACGCTTCTGATCTCATCAAGTCCGCTGACAAGGCTCTTTACGAATCCAAGACCGGTGGGCGGAACCGTGTTACTGTTTCTCGTGGATAATCAGCCTCTTTTCGTGTAATCCCTCCTCATGTCCAGAATCAGGATTTTGCCCTCTCTTCTTGCGGAGCGGATTGCCGCTGGAGAAGTCATCGAACGGCCCGCGAGCGCGGTCAAGGAGCTCTGTGAAAACGCTCTTGACGCAGGAGCGACCTCGCTTGAGGTGCATTTGAAACGGGGGGGCACAGACCTGATCGAGGTCATCGACAACGGCTCCGGAATGCTTCCTGAGGATCTCGAGGTTTGCATTGGCAGACATGCCACCAGCAAGATCCGCGAGTTCGAGGACTTGAGCCGTCTGAGCACACTTGGTTTCCGGGGCGAGGCACTTCCGAGCATTGCATCGGTTTCCGATCTCAGCATCGCTTCACGACTGAAGGGTAGCGACTCCACCCATGAGATCCGCATCTCTCAAAGCTCCACCAGCAGGGTTCCCTCGGATCAGATCGCAAACATCAGCTTCTCCGGATCTCCTCACGGCACAAGGGTAAGGGTCGGCTCTCTTTTTTCACAGGTCCCGGCACGATTGAAGTTTCTCAAAAGCCCGGGTGCCGAAAGCAGTGCGGTCCGCGAGATTCTTGAACGTCTGGCACTCACCCACCCCGAGGTACGCTTCAAGATGACAAGCGATGACCGGATCCTACTGGACCTCCCCT
>JAGWXK010000145.1 GCA_018969905.1 Bdellovibrionales bacterium | reverse complement strand
TTTTCATTCGGCAGAACCAATTTGCTGAGACGCTCGCACTTTCGCGCAAGTATCTGCGGGACCCTGAGGATCTCATGCACAAGGCAACGGGTTGGATGCTTCGGGAGGTTGGAAAGCGTGATCTTTCGGTCTTGCGAAAATTCCTGGATCAGAATGCGACCAAAATGCCGAGGACCATGCTTCGCTATGCGATCGAAAAGTTTCCGGAACGCGAGCGCAAGGGGTACCTCGACAAGAAGTGATACCCATAAAAAGGTGAGTCTGTTGCGATGATCCCAATCAGTGGTTCGGTTCGGTATGGGTCTTAGAGGGCATGGTCCCTAGAACATTTTTTGGGATTCAGTAAAAATGGTTTGGTTTGCGATTTTGCAGGGCTGCAATGAAATGGTGGTGGGAAAAAATTAGGATGAAACGATGGAGTGTTGTTTTCCTCATTCATATGGCATTCCTTTCCCGAGTACCCCGATTTGCCGGCGATTCTTCCGGATACGGTTTTGAAGGATGATTTTGAACTTCAAAATGGAAGCATCCGCGCGATCTACCTTGGGCCTTCTCATACCCGGGATGGGATTTTCATCTATTTTCCAAAAGAGCGCATTCTATATGGAAATTGCATTTGGAGGAATATCCGAAAACCTTGCAAAAACTAAAGAAGCTGAATCTTCCGATCGACACCATCATTGCAGGGCACGGGTCTTCGATTCATGGGCCCGGGCTTGTGGATCATTATTTGAAGTTGCTTTCGGAGAAGTGATGTCTAGGTTTCCCAGAGGGGAAACGGATCCTTGGCGCGGAGCCAGTGATTTTTCCCAAGTGCGAGTTCCTCGTCGTTGAGCAGGCATTCATCGAAGTTTCTGATCAGGGTTTTCTGATCCAAGTTCTGTCCGATCAGAACAAGTTCATTCATCCGGTCCCCGAAATCGGAATCCCAGCGGTTCCTTACTTCCTCGAGTTCCTCGGAGTCCATGTCCCACTCCTCTTCGGGAGTCGCCGCGTACCAGATTCCCCCGGGCTCCACGGAGGAAACGCCTCCTGCCTGGGCCCAGACGCCGATCACGCTCGGGCGGGTCGCGATCCAAAAAAATCCCTTTGATCGCAAGACACCGGTCCAGGAGGTGTGAATCAGCCTCCACAGGCGCTCAGGATGGAATGGGCGTCTTGAGCGGTAGACAAAACTGCTGATTCCGTATTCATCGCTCTCCGAGCTCTCTTCACCCCGAAGAACCTTGAGCCATCCGGGATTGTTCTGCGCCTTCTCGAAATTGAAACTTCCCGTATCCATGACCTCCGATAGGGGGACATTCCCCCGAATGCTTTCGCGGATTCGGGCATCCGGATTCAGTTTTTTTAAAAGCGCAAGGAGTTCATCCTTTTCGACCGGATCCATCAGGTCTGCCTTGTTCAGAAGAATGACGTTTGCAAACTCGATCTGGTCGATCAAAAGATCCGTAATGGTCCGCTCATCCTCCTCGTTGATTTGGAGATTTCGTTTTTTCAGCTCCACCCCTTCACGATACTGATTCAGGAAGTTCGCGCCATCCACCACGGTCACCATGGTGTCGAGTGTTGCAAAGTCAGAGAGAATATTTCCGGCTTCATCCTCGAAAGTAAAGGTCTCGGCCACAGGGAGGGGTTCGGATATTCCCGTGCTCTCGATCACAATTGATTCAAACCGATTCTCAAGGGCAAGGCGCTTGATCTCCACCAGCAGATCCTCGCGAAGAGTGCAGCAAATGCACCCGTTCTGCATCTCGACCAATCGTTCCTCGGTCCTGGAAAGATTTCCGCCGTCTTTTACGAGTTCCGCATCGACATTCACTTCACTCATGTCGTTGACAATCACGGCAATTTTTCGTCCCTCGCGGTTTTGAAGGATATGGTTCAAGAGGGTGGTTTTTCCGGCTCCAAGGAAGCCGGAGAGTACGGTGACCGGGATCTTTTTCATGGAGCGGGTATACCTCGCGCCTGCCGAAAAAATCAATCGCAAATGCAAATAACTTGCAAATATGGAATGACCATGGCACAACACGGTGCAAATTCACCCAAGGAGTTTTTATGAAAAAAGTTTTGTTGCTGTGTTTGCTCTTTGCACTGGATGCCCGCGCCTCATCCGATGGTCATTTCAAGCCCCTTTGGTCTGCTGCGAAGAAGGAGTTTATCAAAGCCGGCGCCAATGCCCAGGATCAGGTTTATGTGGTCTTTGCTGTGGATCAGATGGAAGGTGTCGGTTCCTTGATCAAAAATGCAGCCCAAGCCCAAAGGAATCTTTTCAGTATCTGGAAGGATGCCCGTGGCAGACTGACCACGCTTTATGTTGAAATGGATCCTTCCAACTCCACGGTTCTGAGTCAGCGGTGCGATTGTTGTCACTTCGAAATTCTTCACAATACGCCGACCGTTCATTGCTCAGACCACTGTCACAAAGTGGGAGAAGAGGTGCTTCGGACTTTCGAGCGCGCAAAGAGCGCGCCGAACCGGAAACATGAGACCAAGTTCATCCAAGGGAAGCTGAATGAGATTTCCGGCTAGTTTCCTCTTTTTGATTCTTGCATCCTGCGGACAAGGAGGCGGTACCTCGTCTTCGCCCGGTACGGGCATGGACGACGAGAATCCGAGAGTCTCTGGGGCGTCTGGAGATTCCGGCACCTCGGATTCCAGTGGTGAATCCGGCGGATGCGGGCACTCTCATGATGTGGCCGGAGCCCTGTGGGCCACGCAGGAGCAGGTTTTGAAAACCGTAAAGGCATTTCACAAAACCCAACAAATCCGGGCCTCGGAGGATGACTTTTGGGTTCAACCGCTCATCTCTGATCTGGGGGAGCGACAGGTGCACGTTCGTTGGAAGTACATGACCCCGGGGCTAAAGGCTCCGCTGAATGAAAAGGTTCATGAGGGGGAATGGATTTGCGCTCTTGAGCCGGGCAATGGACGACCGTCGGAGTGCCGGTTCGTCAATGTCCCCGAATGACAATCCCCCGCGCTAGGTTCATCCCGAAAGTGAGGGATCATGCAATTGCCACTCACTGCAAAAACTCAGGACTGATTTTCGGCGCCTCTTCTCCGAGTTCAAAGAACACCGGTCTTCCCGAAAGCTGATCGCGAAGCGCAGTGGCCCGGTTCACCATCTGGTCAAGGAGCGCACCCACGGACTGAATGCTCATTTGATCCGCCACTCGCGCGCTATAAAGAAGTCGGATGCAATCATTCCTGGTCAACCCAAGGCGGAAGGAATCGCGGGTGCCAAGGTTCATTCCAAGCAGAGCTTCGAGTAAAAACCCGCGCTCGGGGACCTTACTTGCGCGCCCAAGATCCGCGTGGATGGAAAAGTACAGGTGCTCGCGGTTCTCGCCCGGGAACACCGAGATCACAACCGAGATCGTGTGATTCACGGTCATCGGGAATTCTACGCCAAGCGCCTGATTCAAGCGGATCTCGCTTGGGTCAAGGCCGCGAAGCTTAAGTTCGGATTCAATCGTGGCAAGAAGTGGAAGGAGGAGTGCCGCGTTCTCGGGGTTCAGGCCCTGAAACGGACTTTCAGGGGCGTGCTTTGGACTTTGCGCCACGCCCTCTTTTTTGATTCTTCGGGGTTTTGCCTTTGCGGTCGGTTTTGAATTTGCAGATGGAACGGACTTCATGTTTTGCCTCCTTTGGGCCGTATCGTGAAAGCACCGCGGAAGGCTTTTGCTTCTCGGTTGCCGGAAGAGTTGTTCTTCGCTCGTGATACGTAAGGAAATGTAACAGAAAAAGCGCGTTTTGCCAAGGTGCCCGGATCATCGGACTCAGGGGCTTGTGACCTTGGATGACGCGAAAGCGAGTGGGCATTCTTCAATGAAGGGGGTTAAGATCAATTACTAGATGCACCTAGTATTTTTACTAGGTTGACCTAGCAAAAAAGCGAGGGTAGAATTAAGATCATGAAACGAAAGGTTCTTCTTCCATGGGTAAGCCAGATCAAAACCCACCTTTTGCAAAAAACGGGACTGATTCAGGTCATTCTTGGACCCCGCCAGGTTGGAAAGACCACATCCATTCTGGAGTTTTTAAATAAGGAGTATCCCGATTCCCATCTTTATGTGGCTGCAGACCGGGTGTTTCATTCCAATCCGGCATGGGTGCGGGAAAATTGGCTGGAGGCGAGGCGGACCCGGAAGTTGTTGGTCATTGATGAGATTCAGAAAGTTGCAAACTGGGCCGAATCCATCAAGGCACTTTATGATGAGGATCGAAGGTCACAGGGCAAGGGTGTGCGCTGCATCCTTTTGGGTTCCAGTTCGCTTGAGATTCAAAAGGGTCTGACGGAGAGTCTGACAGGACGGTTTCAGTTGGTCCGTGCTCATCATTGGAACTATCGTGAATCACACGAGGGTTA
>JAGWXK010000144.1 GCA_018969905.1 Bdellovibrionales bacterium | reverse complement strand
GACATGCCCGATAAAACCCTGAAGAATTTGGAGCGCATCCTGTCCGCTGTGCGTTCGATTTCCATAAGTGCTCTCCAGCACCAGAACATCGGTTTCAGGAAGCGGATCCGGAGCCTCAATGGTTTCTTGACGTCCATGCCCCAGATCTCCGCTAAAGGTGATACAGAAGTAGCGTCCTTCTTCTTTGATCCGAAATCGAGCACAAGAGGAACCGATGATGTGCCCAGCCCTTGTGAGCTGCACCTCTACTCCCGGTACGACGGTTTGCCACCCCCCCATGGGAAGAGTCCGAACCTGTCGCAAGACCTGTTGAACATCCTTTACGGTATACAGTGGCTTTGCCGGTTTGTGGTTTGAGTAGCCGGTTCGATTTGCGAATTCTGCATCCTCTTCCTGAAGGTGTGCCGAATCCAGAAGAATCACACGCATCAAATCTCGGGTGCCAGGGGAGCAATACACTGGCCCCTTGAAGTCAACCGTCACCATTCGCGGCAGAAAGCCGCAATGATCAAGGTGGGCATGAGTAATCAGGATTGCATCTAGTCCGGTGAGTGTCTCCGGAATTGCGGCCCAGTTTTTTTGCCGGCTCGACTTTTCACCCTGAAAAAGTCCACAATCGATCAAAATCCGTTTTCGGTGCGCACTGAGTACGGCGCGACTGCCCGTTACCTCTCCGGCGGCACCGAAGAATTCGAGCTCGACTTTGCCAAATTGAAACTTACGGATTCCATTCACAAAAAAGGATCTACCATGCGGAAACAGAGATGGGAATGAAAACGGATATCTCTACTTCTTCACTTCCGTTAGATCAATGGCAGCAGGGACCGGATCCACAAGGATTGTTTGCATTTTTGTCGCCGCCCGCATCCACCCAACCCGCCGGACAACCACTTTGAATGGCGCAGTAAGAAGTGCCCGTATACGACTGCATTGCCGGGATATTGCCGGTATTCAAACAAACGGCTCCACCCGCGGTAAATCCGATGACACAAGCGGCCGCACTTTGGACACCGGTTCCCGCAGCCAGACAATCCGCGAAACTGTGATTTCCTCCTGTAAGCATGATCTGGGCAAGAGGATTCGGCTTGTGCTTCAGGATCTCAGTTTTGGTAAGGATCTTGGGTGCGTCGAAATTATTTTTCTCCGAGATCCTTCTCTCTCCCGGAGGTTGATTCACTGCGGATGCCTGATAATAAAATTTGAAACTGTCGGCGACACATGAATTCGAATTCGGTGCTGTTGGACACAAGGGCGCAAAAAATGCCTCGATCCTGAACTTTGCTGCCGGCGGGACGGGTCCCCCCGACTTTGAGAGCCACACCATGTTCCGATCATAATAACCCGTGCTCTCCGTCGGGGTCTGTCCAGGAATAAACAAGCGCAAGGGGTGGCCCTTTTGACCCGAGGGTGGAAGAGGGCATGATCCATCCGGAAGCAAACAGGCACTGAGGATTGGATTGACTTGTTGGTTGGTGGTTGTACTTACGGAGACGGAATCCATCGGCCCAAGTTGTGCGAACGCGGTTGAAGAGAGAAGGCATGCTGAAATCAGAAAAGTCTTCACGGCAAAGAATGATTCTAACCTGAGCCCTGGACTAATTGGATTCATTCGGTCCCCCCTGAGACTCCGTCTGAACCGACGACTGGTATACCACCCCTGAATTTGAAACCGTCGAGGCAATCGACTGTGTCAGGGAATCGAATTGGGCCTGAAGCTGTAGGTTCGACTGCTGCCGTGACTGATTGGTCATCAGCATTCCAAAACCAAGCACAAGAATTCCTAGAATTGCCGAAGCAACCAGGATTTCGACGAGCGTAAAACCTGAATCGTTAAGATTCTTCAAATCCCCTCCTCCTTATATTGTTGACCTTAACAGTCAATAAATCAAGAGCGAACGGGCCTCATTGAACCCTGGACAGATCTAATTTATGGTATTGTTATTAATAGGTTTTTTATTCGTACTTTTTTTAACCGCTGGAAAACTCAAAAACTTGATTAAATTAATCAACTGGTTGTAAACTAAGAATATGGGGGCCAGCTGTGATTTCGCGAAACCCCAAGGGGATACGACATGAACTTGAAATACCAAAAAAAAATCGTTGTGCTTGCTCTCGGAATGATTTTGCTTCCAGCATGCTCGCAAAAGTTCACGATCAACATTCTTCCCACCCTTGAACTGGTCAAGCCTCCGGCCGTGATGACTGCCGAGATCAAGGCGCAAGACTACCAAAAGGCATCCAAGGTCCAACTCGATCGTCTTGCGCTCGGACAGCGAGTGGAAAAACAATATGCGCTTCGAAACACGGGTGACTTTGAACTTGAGATCCAAAGCCTGACCATTTCAGATGCAGCCCTTTCTGAACAAATCAAAATCACCGGCAGCTGTGGCAAGCTCGCTCCCAATAAGACGGAGGTTTGCCCGATCCGTCTCACTTTCGACCCGCAAGAGGTTGGGTCATTCAGCCCGTTTCTGGTGGCCGAGTTCAAGAACCACCTTGGAGAAAACAAGATCTTCCGGTTTCCGATCGAAGCGGAAGGCCGCAGTGTCGCCTTGCTTCGTCTGAAGGATGGCGGGTCTTCGAATCCGAATGATTTGCCGTCCCTGGACTTCGGCTCGGTAACCAAGGATTTCACCGGAAGCAAACTGGTGCTGGTGGAACCAAACACTGATAAGTATCCGAAGTCCAAAAACCCCCTTTCTGCAGCATCCTCAGTGAACTTCAAGTTTGGTGCATCCCCGTCGAGGTTTTCAGTTTCAACCAGCGAAGTTCCCCCAAACCTTACCGCATGCAACCTCTCTTCGATCGGGGCAAATTGCTACGTGATGGTCAACTTCAATCCCAATCAAGGCGGAAACGCGCAGGTCAATGACTCCCTTACGGTGGAATACAACAACGGCTCTGAACCGGCATTTGTTTCGACGGTTTCGCTTACCGGCAGGGGGATTGATATCGTAACTCCTCCGGCACTTGCCCTTCAAGGACAGGCTCCAGCGTTCGGATCGGTGGTTTGGTCGAGTCCCCAAACAAATCCCTCCGCTCCCGGGGCGGCTGACCTTCTCATACAAAAATCTGGATCGGGACCAGTCCTGTTCACGGGAATCACGTTTCCGAATTTTGTCAGTCCCGCTCCAAGCGGAAGCACCTGCCCAACGACGGGAACCTCGGTGGAGATGAACTCCAACTGTGTGTACAAGCTCCTCTACAAGCCCACCTCAGCCGGAAGCCTGAGCGGACAAATTGTTCTAAGCTATAAACAAAGTGCCAATGGCAGCACACAGACTGTTACTGTCGCCCCTACGGGCACTGCGGTTAATCCTGCACTACTTGCATTTTCCGCTCCATCGACCAGCATTTCGAGCAGGGTGTTTCAGTCCAAATCCGCAACCGTCACAATATCGAACTCGGGCGGGTTTCCGGCGAACGTTCTGTCGATCACTGCTTCCACTCCCATTTCCGGTCTGAATGCATCTCTCAAAAATTTGCCAAATCAGAATCAGGATTGTGTTTCCATTCCGGCCGGAGGCTCCTGCATTCTGATCTTCAACTTTAACCCGCAGGCACAGGGCAGCTTTTCCTCCAACTTCACTCTCACCTATCAGAACGGAAGAGATCCTCCTCTTCCGGCAATCTCCCATTCCTTCACCGGAATTGCAGATGGAAGCGTAGGACCACCACAACCGCCGGGAACACCAGTTGAGATCAATCTTGGCAATGTCATGCTCGGAGGCAATCCGGCAGTTTACTCGGGACAAGGCGGATTGAGCTTCGTGGGCTCTCTCACTCTGAACTTTTTCGGTGGCTTGCATGCTTCGGGAAGTAAATTCAACTTCTTCGGAGGGGGCGCGGGTGCCGGGACCTTTCCGGGCTCGATTCCTTCGGGAGCCGGAACCTCGCCACCACTGTGCACAACTCCTTTTTCCTTGAGTGCGAGTCAACTCTCCTGCCGTTTTTTCGTGGGCATCTCCAGCACCGCAGCTGCCGATATCGGACCCGCGGATAGCACCTATGTTCGTGGACTCACAGTTTCCTACTATTCAGATGGTGGAACCCCCCAGTCCTCGAGCAGTCAAAAAATCGAAACCGCCTTCTCGGTGAGAGCCACGCCACGCAACCCCTCGGAGCTGAGATTTTTCACTGCATTCAACTCGACCATACCCGTGAATTCGATTTCGTTCCCGTTAACGATCAAGAATGTGGATTCTGCAGCAATCAATGCGGTCCCGAGAGTAATTGTCGCCGGGGGGACAGCCCAGGGGTACTTCAATGTCAGAGTGGTCTCGAGAGACATCATCGATTCGAATGGTGCGATCGTGACCTCGCCCTTTTCCATCGCATCCCCTTCCAGCGCCAGCCCGAATGATCAACTCACTCC
>JAGWXK010000143.1 GCA_018969905.1 Bdellovibrionales bacterium | reverse complement strand
CTGCGAGGGAGCAAGCCATTTGCGAGAGCTTTTCAAGGGGCTCTCTGAATCGGGAGTTGCAGACCAAGTGGCATTTGATCCGACCATCATGCGGGGGCTTGATTACTATACGGGCACCGTGTTTGAGATCTATGACACAAGCCCCGAGAACCGGCGCGCGATGTTCGGCGGCGGTCGCTATGACAATCTGGTTGGAATGTTCGGAGGCAAGGAGTCGCTCTCGGGGGTGGGATTTGGGATGGGCGATGTTTCGCTTCAGAACTTTTTGGAAACCCACAATCTGGTGCCGAAATTTCAGAGCGAGATTGATGTGTTTGTGAGCTTGCCAAAGCCGGAACTTCGCGGGCTTTCTGAAAAGGTGGCGCGGGATTTAAGGGCCGCAGGCCTCAATGTCATGACGCCACTTCAGGTTTCAGGGTTTGGAGCGCAGCTAAAAACAGCAAACAAGCACGAGGCGAAGGTGGCTGTGCTGTTCGGGGATTCAGAGCTTGAAAAGGGTGAGCTTATTTTGAAGGTGCTGACCACAGGCGAGCAGCTTCAGGTCAAGACCGCCGATGCGGTGAAAGCAGTGGTGGGGATTTTGGGCTCAAAGCCCGAGTGATCATCAGGAGGCTCGTCCCTCAATTCAAAACCTGAATCAAAATGAAGGGCTGCACGACCACTGACAAAAACGGAATATCAAAGTTCTTTTCCCAGTGTCCGAGCTGGTGCGTGTTGGGCTTGGTCAGGACTCCGTCTTTGATCCAAAGAGTCACTTGCTCCTGATTGTTTTCCGCAATCGCCATGGCAGCCTCCAGAAGCGGGGTTTCGGGCGCTACAATGATGATCACATCGCGAGCCAGGTGCTTTCGCAAATCCCCCCAAATTACGGGGCCGATCGAGGTGCTTAGTTCCTCGCGCAGTTTGTCGGTTTTTTCGGTGGTCATGGGTTTTTGAATGGTCGCTCAGTGATCGCAATAGATATCAAACGAGAGGCGCCGGGATTTCGGTTTGTTTGCAGGGATGGAAACAGAAGCCTCGCAACTCATCGGAGAGTTGGGACTCATGATGTTTGACTTTCTGAAGGTGAGAACTTCTCCGAAGGTCGGTACCCAGTTTGAGTCCTCTAATATCCAATCCCGGCCCCAATCGGGTTGAAGAAGTTTCTGTTGTTCATCAGAATACGCATCCTTGCAGGCTTGGAACATTCCAGGATAAGCATCACTTTTGGAGCAATAAATCGGATCCGCTTTGAAGGTTTGGAGTTCGCGCAAATAGGCAAGCTTCACGGATGCGCGAAGGGGGGATTGCTTCCTTAGGAAGTCACGCAGGTTCAAGGCGTGCGCAGAAAAGGAAAAGAACAGAACCAGAGTTTCAAGGAGAATCAGAGCGGGTAAAAATGCCTTCATTCATGGGCTCCTGTTACTGCGAAGGTTCTCGGTCTTTTTTTGCGATTTGGCAAGGATTGAATTGAATTCCGGACATTGAAATCCGGAAAAGGTCTGGTAGAGTCGCGGGTCATGAAAACCCTTCACATCCAAAAGCTCGACCCTGCAGCGAAGGTTCCGGTTCGTGCCTATGAACACGATGCGGGACTTGATCTTTTCTCGCTCGAACGTCACACCCTTGCGCCCGGTGAGGGCAGGATCTTCAAAACCGGAATCGCAATCGAGCTAGATCCTGGCTTTGTGGGCCTGATTTGGGATCGCTCCTCGATGGGAAAGCGGGGGATCAAGACCTTGGGCGGTGTGATCGACTCCGGATACCGGGGTGAGGTGGGAGTGATTTTGTGGAATCTCTCAAAAGAACCCCAGGAAATTCAATCGGGCGATAAAATTGCTCAACTTTTAATTCAGCCTGTCGCAACTCCAGCCACCAAAGAGGTCGAGCTCCTTTCAAGCTCCGAGCGCGGCAAGGGCGGGTTTGGGAGTTCTGGAAAGTAATGAAGAAGGGAATCACTATGGCAAGAATTGCGAAAATGGCTTTGGCCCTCGGTTGTATGGAACTTCTGCTAGGGATCGGGCATGCGTATGCGATCGATCAGGTCATCTTGAATGATGGAAGAGTGGTGGAGGGAACCGTTCTCAACGATGTTCCAAACCGCCATGTCGACATTCGGCTCAGCAATGGTCGGACCGAAAGATATTCCAAGAACGACGTGGCAGCGGTCGAACGGGATGTCCCATCCGGTAAGGATGGATCGATGAAGGGGAGCGAGTCCAAGGGCTGGGTTTCTTTATTGTTGGGTGGGCATATCAACGCCAGTCAAGGCATGAATAACGGCATGATGATGGATCTCATGTTTGGTGCCAAGGTGGGGATCAATGCAGCCCATCTTGATTTTGCCCGTCTTGCGTTTGCTTTGAGCTACGATTATGTCAGCGCCCCTGCGAATGCCGGGTTTATTTCAATCAATCGCGATTTTCATGACATCAATGTTCAGGCGCTCCTGACCCGTTTGGGGGGCAGTGGATTTTATGCGGGCCCGAACGTCGGACTTGCCATGTTCTCAGCGAATTCCGGATTCGGCGGTGGAGGATTCTCGAACATGACCAGTCACTTCGAGTTTGGTTTTGGAGCAGGCTATGAGTTCTTCGTATCCCCGGGTTTTGCGATTGGTCCTGACTTTCGCTATGAGGATATCGCGACAATTCAGCGGAGTGCGTTCAAGTTTGCGCTTCAGGGGAGTTTCCAGTTTTAGCAATGACCTTTGTCCAGTCCTTGCTTAATCCGTGAGGGCTTTCATGACAGACCGGGCAAGCTCGATGTGGACTTTTTCCTCTTCCGCGATCCTTCGGAAGAGTTCACCCGTAACCGGATCGCTTTTCATGAGTGTTTCGTGAAACTGTTCTCCGGCGATTCGTCCTCTTTCCTCCGCGTTTGCCATGAATAGGGCGAACTCCATTGCGGTCGTGCAACGATCAAAGGAATTCCAAAGCGCAAGACTCTGAGGACGCTCCGCCGGATCCACGCCAAGTTCTTTCATTCGCTCAAGAAGCCACTGCAAATGCTTGGCCTCCTCCATTGACAGCGCAAGCCAGGTGTTTTTCACGGAGTCCGGAAGCCCGGGATAGGAGTGGGCGGCGTGACGAAATGCGTTCTCTGCTTGTTTTTCGGCGAAGGCAACAAAGCGCAATCGATCTCCAAGTCCCTCTGGTGTGTTCAGGGATCGCGGATACGGAGCTTTTTCAGAAGGAGCGCAGATTGTGAAGGGGGTCCACTCTATCGTAGCTTTTGAAAACGTTCCCACGAGCCCCCCATTTTCAGGATGATTTGGAACTCCCCGACTCCCACTTCCATGCACGAAAGCCTTGATTGCTTTAAAAGGGGAAGTGCCGCCAGGGATTTTGTGTTCTTGATCGAGGACAATGTGACCGGAGTTTCGAGTTTCAGGACGAATTCGACATCGATTTGAGACCAGTCTCCCGGTCTATCCGGGTCGGGATCTGGGTAGGCTTCTTTGCACACCCGGGCCACGCCCACGACAGCTCGGTCGTCATTGCTGTGATAAATGAGTGCAAAGTCGCCTTTTTGACAACTGCGGAGCACGTTTCGAGCCTGAAAGTTCCGGACATGATCCCAATTCGTTCTCTTTTCCACTGCGAATCGATCGATGGAATACACATCAGGCTCGGATTTCAGGAGCCAGAATCTGGGTTGGGTTTTTGCCATGCCTCTTCAGTACCAAAGAGTGCTGAAACTGTGCAAGTTTCGGGATTTGCCTCGGATCAAGCCTCTCGCCCTTTGATCCCCGCCCCCTTTTGATGATAGGATCTAGCCATGAACCGGCTTCTTCCACTCATTCCTTTTCAAAGTGTCAGTGTTGTTTCATTTTTCATCCTGCTGTCACTCCTCGCCGGGTGCATGCGGGGCAGCGGGTACCGAAAGGACCGTGAATTTTATGACGAGGCACAGGGAGGATACTATCAGGATCGTGACGATTCCTCGGCCAAATCCGATGCCCTCGAGCGATTGAAAGGGCCCAAGAAAAAGGTCCTCCTGCTTTCTTTTTGGAATGACACTCCGGTCGGAAATGAGGGACTCGGATCCTTTGTCGCGGCTGAATTGAAGCGAGAATTCTCACTCGGGGGCCGCATCCTGTTCCCTGAGGATGCTCTCGTGAGCACGGTCACAAAGGACTTCGTTGACGGAGACAGGGTCCAGGTGTCCCAGCTTGTGCGTGAGGGACGAAAATATGGTGTTTCTGCCGTGATTTTGGGTCGAATTTCCAAAATCCAGTTCAGGCAGAATCGTGAGGAAGTCGGGATTCTCCGTTCCGCCGAGAGTACCGTGATTGCGGATCTTGAAATGAAGGTTTTTGATGTGGCCACGGGGCGGGAGGTCGGGACGTATCCCCGTTCGGCAGCCGCGTCGAGTTCAACCCGGATCCTGATCGATGAGGATGCAATG
>JAGWXK010000036.1 GCA_018969905.1 Bdellovibrionales bacterium | reverse complement strand
GATCCAGGTGGAGGGTCATTGTGATCAGCGTGGTGGAATCCAGTACAACATTGCTCTCGGAGAGAAGCGCTCGAATGCGGTGAAAAAATTCCTAACCGGACAAGGAATCGCGGGTGACCGGATCTCCGTCATCAGCTTCGGAAAAGAAAAGCCAGTGGATTCCGCTGAAACCGAGGCGGCCTATGCCAAAAATCGCAGGGGTAACTTCGTCGTGACTTCCCGCTAAATGAAATCAAACGATATGAAGAGGGGGCTGTTTCTGGCCCCCTTTTTTTTCATCGCATGTTCCGTTACTGCCGTGCGCCCAGCCCAGGAAATGTCGGACATGGAGGTCGGGATCAAGGCGGCCGCCGAGGTGAGTGCGGATCTGCTCGCGCCAGAGCTCTTTCGTCTTGCGACAGAGACGGCTCTCCGGGCTCGTCGTGAATACCGGTTAAAGAACTTTCTGGATGCCAAAAGACTTGCAGAGGCGGCTCGTGGGCACGCGGAGCGGGCGGAATTCGAGGCTCTCCGAAATGGGGCAAAGCGTGATTCGATTCCGGCAGACCCCTTGGCCGAGCCTTCCTATGCGCCAGAGCCCGTTGCGGAGCCAACTCCGATTTCGGGCGATTCAAGCCCGAAAAACCCCGAGGGAGAGGCTCCTCCTCCCTCTCAGCCAAAGTCTCCCTGAGGCTCGAGTTCTCCAGTTTAAAATTCTCTGGAAAAATGAGAGGATCGGCACATGAATTCAAAGATCCTGTTGGTTTTCTTCCTGATCCCTTCCGTGGGCGCATGTGTTACCACCCGCGAGGAGTTGAACCGTCGGCGTGAGTCAGCTGCAGAGCTGGATGCCAAACCTGTCAAAACCGAAGAGCTTTTGAAGTCCAATATTCCCGAAAAGAATCCTGTTGAGGCAACGGCAAGCTCACCCGCCACTGCCCCGGTCCCAAGTGCGCAGCCGCCCACTGCTGCTCCGGTGCCCCCCGCTGCAAAAACCGATCCCACAACCTTGAGCGAGGACGAGTTGCGAGCGGAACTCGCACGGGCGAATGGTCGATTAGAGGAGATTCAGCACGAGCAGGAGTTGAAGGAGCGCGCCACGAACGATGACCTCAAGAAGGCCCAGGAGAGAATTTCTGCCCTTGAGAAACAACTGAAGGAGCTCACACCGGAAACACTGACCCTTCCCGAAGGGAAGAGCCCCTTTGATGCGGGCAAGGATTCCTTCCTTGCGGGAAAGTTTGATGAAGCAATCGTGTTTTTGTCGCAATTTCTTTCCAAGGAAGAAGCAGGCAAGCAGGTGGAAGAGGCCACTTTTTTGAGAGGTGAGTCTCACTTCAAGAAACTTCAGTACAATAAGGCGATTCTCGATTACTCCAAGTTTCCTGAAAAGTTCCAGAAGTCTTCCTTTCATCCGAAAGCCCTTCTCCGGATCGCGGAAAGCTTCGAGGCCACCGGACGAAAGGATGATGCCAAGGTTTTTTATTCCGATCTGGTTGAGAAATTTTCCAAAACTGCAGAAGGCAAGATCGCCAAGAAAAAGCTGAAGAAGTAAATCATGAGTCTGATCCTTGGAATTGAAACCTCCTGTGATGAATGCAGTGCTTCGATCTTGATCCACGAGGGGGGCGGGTATTCCCCGGTGTCCACGAGCACCTTTTCACAGATTGAGCTGCATCAGCCCTACGGTGGCGTAGTGCCAGAGGTTGCATCAAGAAATCATTTGGAGCAGATTGATCCCATAATCTGGGATGCGCTTCAAAAGGCGAAGGTCGAGATTGCCGATCTTGACGCGATCGCCGTAACCAATAGGCCAGGACTGATTGGAGCATTGCTTGTTGGGGTGACAGCGGCCAAGGCACTTGCCTATGTGGCGGGAAAGCCGCTTGTTCCAGTGCATCATCTGGAAGGCCACCTGATGAGTGCGTTTCTGAAGAGTCCGAAGACGGGCGCGCCGAAGATAGAATTTCCCGCAGTTTTTTTATTGGCCTCCGGAGGACATACCAACCTTCATTGTGTGGAGATTCCTCCCGAATCCTGGGCTCCGACCCTTCTTTCAGACTCTCTTGCCGGTTCGTCCATGGATGATGCCGCAGGAGAGGCTTTCGATAAATCGGCAAAAATTCTCGGTTTTCCGTATCCAGGGGGGAAGTGGATTGATCTGGAGGCGTCAAAGGGGGGCAATCCTTCAGCCTTCGATCTTCCAAGAGGACTGAAGCAAAAAGATTCTCTCTCGTTTTCCTTCAGTGGTCTGAAGACAGCGGTCGCTCTTCTTGTGCAACGCCTTGCGAAAGAAGGGGTGTTGCAGGATGCGCTTCCCGATGTCTGCGCCAGTGTTCAGGAGGCGATCGTCGATCCTCTTGTGCGGAAGACCCTTGTTCTCCAGAAAATGAAAGGCGCAAAGTCTGTGGTTGTCGTGGGAGGTGTCGCTGCCAACTCAAGGCTGCGGGCACGGTTTTCGTCGGACTCCCCGGTTCCTGTGATTTATCCCGATCTTCAGTATTGCACCGACAACGCAGCGATGATTGCAGCTGCGGGTGCGATCCGGTATGCCCAAGGCTACGGCCTCATGCCTTCGGATTTCTTGAGGCTGAATGCATTTGCGATTGCGGAGCACTGAATTGATGCGAACTTTCGATAAACAAAAAGCCTTCGGGCAGCACTTCCTAAAGGATGAGGTCATTATCAACAACATTGTTGATGCTGGGCTTGGGGCCCTCGCCCGCCGTCCGGGGCATTCGCTGCTTGAGATTGGTCCGGGCAAAGGAGCGATCACACGGCCTCTTCTTTCGCGGTTGCCTTTGGAGACCCCCTTTCATCTCGCTGAACGCGATCGCGATTTGATCGATTATTGGACGGGTGAATCCAGGGTTTGCACTTTTTTGAAAGGGGATTTTCTTGATCAAGCCGATGAGGTCCTTCGATCGCTGGGAAAACTGGTAGTGGTCTCCAATCTTCCCTATTCCGCAGGGACCGCAATTGTAGTGAAATTGGCATCACTGTCGGATTGCGTTTCCGAGATGGTGCTCATGTTCCAGGCGGAAGTGGCGAAACGAATCTATTCCGGACCCTCCACCCCAGATAGGGGAAGTCTGTCTCTTTTCATCCAAAATGAGTGGGAAACCGAAAGGCTTTGTGTCGTCCCTCCCGCCTCTTTTCAGCCGCCACCGAGAGTTATGTCAGAGGTGGTCACCCTGAGGAAGAGGCCGCAAGCGCTCATTCCCCTTGGGAGTGCCCTTGAGCATAAAGCATGGAATGATCTCTTGAGGCTTGCGTTCCGGCATCGACGAAAGATGATCAAGGGGAACTTCGCCGGTACGGTTTGGCAGAGGGCGCTTGAGGAGAGTGGTGTGGATCCTGCCAAGCGAGCCGAAGGGCTTGAGTGGTCGGAGTGGATTCTGCTTTGGAACTCGGGAAAGGAGAATGCGTGCAACCAGTAAATCGTAAATGGAACTCGTTCTTGAAGATCATTAGGGATCATTTCCTTTCCGGCCTTCTTGTGCTTGCGCCGATCTTTATTGTGGCGATTGTTTTTCAATGGATATTCGGTGGAATCATGAACTGGATGGAAGAGGGCCCCTTCCGCATCTTTTTTCACGATCCCGCAAGCGAGATCGCCGGAGCTTTCCGGGTGGTACTGATGCTTGGAGTTCTGTTGAGTGGAGTCCTTTTGATTTCGGGGGTGGGTTTTTTTTCGCGCCTCTATTTCGGCCGCAGGCTCTTCCAGTGGGTGAAAGAGGGAATTGAGAAGATTCCGTTTTTCGGCGCGATCTACTCGTCCCTCAATCAGCTTTTTGCGGCCGTTTCTCCGGAGGGAGGAAAGCAATTCAACAGGGTGGTCTATGTCGAGTACCCCCGCAAGGATGTATGGGCGGTGGCCTTCGTTACTGGGCATGCCACGCTCAAGGGGATTCCTCCGGACTATATCAGTATTTTCATTCCCACTGTGCCGAACCCGACATCAGGGTTTCATCTGATGGTACGTGAGTCCGAGGTCGTCGACAGTGGACTAAGGGTGGAGGATGCTTTCAAGCTGATTTTGAGCCTTGGAGTGGCGGTTCCTCATGAGTAGTTCGTCCGGTGAGAAAGTGATCGCCACCAATCCGAATGCGCGCTCCGACTTTTTCCTGGAAGAGGTGGTCGAGGCTGGGATTGCCCTTCTGGGCACCGAGGTGAAGAGCATTCGGAATCAAAGCCCGAATCTCAAGGATTCGCATGTTGAAATCAGCGGCAAAAAGCGCGGTGATGGATACCCACCAAGGCTAGAGGCATGGCTCCTCAATTTTCATGTTGCGCCTTATTCGCACGGAAACATCTGGAATCACGAAGCGAAGCGGCCGAGAAAGCTCCTTTTGCATGCTCACCAGATCAAAAAGATGTTCGGCGCATTGACTCAAGAGGGTAAGACATTGATTCCCACCAGGATCTATTTCAAGAATGGAAGAGTGAAGGTTGAGGTTGCCATCGCCAAGGGCAAGAAAAAAGGCGACAAGCGTGAAGATGTGAAAAAACGGTCACAGGATCGTGAGATGCAGCAGGCGATGAAACAGCGCCAACGGAGGTAAGTTTTGATGGATTCACTGGAGTTGATTCGGAAAATCCCGAAAGCGGAATTGCACCTTCATATCGAGGGCTCTCTTGAGCCTGAACTCATGTTCGAAATTGCAAAACGCAACCAGATCCCAATCCGCTTTCAGAGCGTTGAGGAGGTCCGCAAGGCCTATTCATTTAGCAATCTTCAGTCGTTTCTGGATATCTACTACGAGGGAGCGCGGGTCCTGCTCAAGGAGCAGGATTTTTATGATCTGACTTGGGCCTATCTTCTGCGCTGCAAAGAGGATCACGTGGTTCATACCGAGATCTTTTTCGACCCACAAACCCATACGCATCGAGGAGTTTCGTTCGAGACGGTATTCAATGGAATCCACCGGGCTCTGTGCGACGCACGGGTTGAATGGGGCATCAGTTTCAAACTGATTCTTTGTTTCCTCCGGCATCTAACCGAGGAAGATGCGTTTGAAACTCTCCGGCAGGCGCTTCCGTTCAAAAAAGAGATCATCGCTGTGGGGCTTGATTCCTCCGAGCTCGGACATCCGCCCTCCAAGTTCAAGCGGGTCTTTGAGGCGGCGATCGCAGAGGGGTTTCTGACCGTTGCTCATGCCGGAGAGGAGGGTCCCCCGGCTTATGTGCGAGAAGCGCTTGATTTGCTTCATGTGAGTAGGATTGACCATGGAGTGCGCTCGATCGAGGATGCGGCTCTTTTTGGAGAGATTGTCCGCAAGAGGATTCCGCTCACGGTTTGTCCACTTTCGAATGTGAAGCTCAGGGTCTTCCCCGAGCTTCGGAAACACAATCTCAAAAAACTTTTGCATGCCGGAGCCTGTGTGATCCTGAATTCCGACGATCCTGCGTACTTTGGTGGATATTTGAATCAAAATTTCATTGAAACCGCCAAGGCCCTGGAGTTGAACGGGGAGGAGATCCGTAAACTCGCCGAGAACTCGTTTGAGGGTTCTTTTCTGGAGTCTTCCCAGAAGGATGCTTGGCTGCAAAAGATTCGGGAGATAAAATAGGATGATGCGTTTTGCTCTTTGGCTTCTATTCGCGTTTTTTGTGGGACTTCCGGAATCGGGAGTGGGTGCCGCGGAGTCCGTGGGCTCGCGTCGGGAAAAGTGCGAGGCCGGGGTCCGCTACTATCTTGCCTATGAAAAAAAGGGCTGGGAATTGGTCGAGAGCTCAGCCCCGCTTGGGGCCGTCGCATGCAGGAATGCGGTGGGCGATGTTGAGCAAACCACGATCGTTCTGACGGCAGAGTGTGGTTCTTTCGTTTTTGAGAATTTCCAGAGTCCGCTCAAGTCTGGCTTGCAGAAAGTAAAGGGGGTGATGCCATCCGACACGGTTCTTGATGTGATTTCAAAAGCGCGCCTCCGGTACCTCAAGTCGATCAAGAGTTTTTGTGGAATGGAGCCACCACCTGCCGGCGTAAGCCAGGATGCCGCTGACTGTTCCTGGTTCATCGATATTCAGCTGAAATACTTTACCAAGTTGAACTCTGTCCTGGCATCCCTGGCGGCGAAATCGCCCATGTCCTGCGTACAGAGATTTGAGGCCATAAAGAGCAACCGAATCGCCGTTCCTGAAGCCTGTAGGCGGTACACGATGGAGACCTTCCCGGGTGAGGATGTAAAGTCCAGAATGGTGGAGAAGTGGTCCGATTCCGGTAGATTCCCCAATCCGGCTGAAAATGTGGCTGACTCATTCCTGAAACTCAGGCTGAACGCCCTTTCTCAACTGCGGCGCCAATGTGATCCCCGCGGGCCGTAGTTCCATTTTGAAACTGGACTTTGCCGGCCCGAGCCTGTAGAAATGAGCTCCTATGGCACGCGTTACGATTGAAGACTGTTTGACCAATGTCGAGAACATGTACGAGCTGATCCATCTTGCGACTCGTCGATCCCGCCAACTTTTCAAAGGCGCAGACTTGCTGGTGAAATCCAAAAACAGAACCGTGGTCAATTCCCTTCGTGAAATTGCTGCGGGCAAAGTTGTGCCAGTGTACAAGGGCGAAGACGAAGGTCCACTTCCGGGCGAGCTTTGATCCTGGGTCTTTCCGGTCCCTGATGACGGAATATCCCCTTTTTGATTGAAATGATGCGCATCCCATTGATTCTCGTATGGCTGTTTCTATTCCCCAGGGTAGCGCAGGCCTTCTTCCAATATGCCCCAAACTTCGGTCTCCGTGAGGAGGTGGAGGGCCACGAATATCGAATTCTTCCCCGTTCCGATTCCTACGCGCTTGCGCTGGATGGAGATTTTTTCAAGCCCGTTTTTGTCGGTGCTGGTGATGCCGATTACTATCGCGAGGACTTCTATCACGGCAACGGGTATTGGCTCGACTTCCGTGGGGAGTTTCAAGCGCTGGATCGCATCGTATTGAATTTGCGAACCACTCTGACGCAAGGGACTACGAGCAATGGTCCGACTTTCAATGCCCTGGTGATCCCAAGGCTTGGCCTTACCTATCGCCAAAACGGATTTTTGGGATTCGAATGGGAAACCCGACTTGGGGACATTGACCGGCAAACCCTTGGAGCCGGGATTTTCATTGAACTGAAGGAGACAGGGGGAGGATACATTTCCGCGAGGGATGACGAATTCAAAGCCAGAATTCTTGTTGATGGAACTGGAAGTTTTTCTCTGGATGGAGGAGTTGTCGCACTTGAGTTGATGTACGGGGATGGACTCATCGGAGGCACTCTGATGATGCTGGAACGCGATGTGGGATACAGGCCGCCTCAGTTCACCGGAACCCTTTTCACGAAAGCATCCATTCTTGAAGACTTGACCTACCGGGCGGAGCTTGCGGGCAACGAGCGTAACCTGGCGGTTCTTGCCGGGCTTGATTACGGACCAACGTTTGATCGGCTCAAGATCCACCTGGCTCCCCAATACCGGCATTATGGACGCAAGGTCTTTGGAGATCTCGCAGGTGCGATCAATCAGACCTATGTTGGGTATGACCAGAATGACAAACCATTCACCAATGCCTTGAATGTGTTTGCTTATGGTGACAATGTGGATGTTTTTTCAAGTCAGTTGGGCGCGGAATACCGGTTCAATCGTTTTTATGCCATCTACGCCCGGAGCGAGTGGTTTGCATTTCAATTTCGCGAGAGATCGGATGTAAGCGGAGTTTTCTATCGCGCGGGATTCAGGTTTTTTCCTTTTCCGGGCCGCGAAGACGAGTTCGGCCTTCTGATTGGGAACCAGTATCTCATTGCTACCACATTGGGAGATGGTGGAAGAATGATCTCACCGCCGAATCAGGCCGATCTTGAAAACAAACCGCTTTTCATGCAGCAGACCTTCTGGATGGTGCATTTTTCAATCAAGATGTAGCTTCAAAGGCAGTACTGACGGGTCGTGGGATCTCCGCAAAAACGCTTTAGATTTCGCACGATCTGTCCCATTTCGGAGTCCTCTTCCGGGCTGATTCTGATCTGTCCAAGAAGTGATGATCGTGCGGTGGCTTCCGGGGTCCCTTTTGCCTCATGCCACAAAGGATAATGAAGCTCGCGTTTACCCGTGGAGGCATTGAAGCGAATCTCGAGGAATTTCGGTGAGCGAATCAGGTCATTGAAGTAAAAGTTGATGTCCCAAAGGTCAATCTTTCCCGTCCCATCGGGATTGAGATGAACAGCGGTTGCGATCACGGAATGCACATCGAGGGATCCTCCAAAGTGTTTCCTCGAATCGGCTGCAGTAAAGAGGATTTTAGGAAGTTCTCCGCGCTGATGGCGGGCCCTGAGCGATCGAATGAGTTGATCAATGCCCGCTTCATCCAGCTCCTCGGTAGAGGAAAAAAAAGTCCCAAGACTTCCGGTGGAGATCGCGCGCAAGGCCCAGGCCTCGGCTGCCTTGAGCTTCAAGTAAAATTCGATTTCTGGCACTGAGGAAAACTCTGAAAAATCGGAGAATCCCGGGATGATCCTCGGATGTCCCGACAGGATGTCGTTGATGATCGTCTCATAGTGACGAAACCATCTTTCGTTTTTCTCCTTTCCATTCCGGACATAGGCATGAGGTATGGTCGCGTTCGGCTCAAAGAACGCGAGATAGCCGAAGAAGCGGTTCAGGGTTGAAAAGCCCCAACAGAATCCAAACTCGCGATCGGAAATCCCCTTGAATTCATAATCGCTATTCACGAGAGCGGGGCCATGCTTCCGATCCATCGACCCATAGAGGTAGCGGTACTGCCGTGACTTGAGAAACGGAACTAGAAGATCATGATAGGAAAACTGATCCTTGTAGTATTTTTCATCCTTCCGTTTCTGCAAGTTTCCTTTCAAAAAGCCCGTCGATGATAGTGGATTCAATTTCGAAAGTGCCGAACCTCGGCCCATGGAGGATTGGGTTCGGAATTCCTTGAGTTCGAAGTGAGAGCCGGTCCTGGGACTCGGATCCTCCGAGGGGCTCGAGCGCTCATCGTCGAGCTCGTGGGTCTTATGGCTCAACTGGGGTTCCCGTTCCACGTCCCCGTCAACCACCAAGACCTCATAGCCGCCCATGGTATAGAGGGGCCGTGTTTGAGCCGAGTTTGCATTCTGAAGGAATAGAATCAGCGAGCAAAGAACGGGAACTATGATTTTCATGGCAAACTTATATCTTTTTTGTTTAAAAAAACAAGCTCCGGAGACTTAATTTTTAAACCTAATAAATTTAATTACTTGCGCATGAGCTTTGAGCGCCGGGTGGCGGCAAGCACCGCTTTGATCAAGGTTACCCGGAGTTTTCCCTCTTCCAAGGCCATGAGGCCATCGATCGTGCAACCTGCGGGCGTGGTCACTTCATCCTTCAATGCAGCCGGGTGTTCGGAACGATCAAGAACCATCTTTGCAGCCCCCATCAGGGTTTGTGCGGCAAGAGCCGTGGCCTGTTTCCTGGAAATTCCCACCTTGACGCCCGCCTCGCTCAAGGCTTCGATCATCAGGTAAACATAGGCGGGACCACAGCCGCTCAGGCCTGTTACTCCGTCAAATAAGCTCTCCTCCAGAATCGTCACGCGGCCCAGTTCCCCGAAGATCCTCTCAGCGGCCTTCAGATGCGCATCTTCGCTTCTTGGGCCGGCGCAGATGGCTGTTACTCCGCTTTTGATCAGGCAAGGTGTGTTCGGCATTGCGCGGATGATGGCAGGCTTTCCACCGCACCACTCCGAAATCTGTTCGGTGGTGATGGCTGCACAAATCGAAATGATCAGCTGTTTTGAGTGGAAGAGTTTTTCCTGGGTCTTCAGGATCTTTTCCACCTGATGTGGCTTTACCGAAAGAAGAATGATGTCGGCCGAATCGATTGCATCTTCATTCGAGGTGGTCACTTCGACCCCAAGAGTTCTTTCCGCCTCTCTTGCCGACTCCTCCGTACGAGTGGTCCCGATGATTCGGTATCCGGAGCGCAGCGAACTATCCATGAGTCCTCTGGCAATCGCTTCGCCCATTTTTCCCATTCCAATGATCGAGAGTGTTTGCTTGGCCATATCCTTCCATTTTGCAGGAAGGAGACTGCAATATCTATTGCTTTAGTGAGGAGTTTTGGCTTCGTAACCGGGCCTTGGGCCGGGCACGCAGAGTCGGCTTTTTGACTGTCGGTGTGCGAATCGCAAGCGGGAGCACTTCTTCGATTCTCGAGACAAAATGGAGATCCAGGCTTCGAAGAAGTTCGATCGGAAGATCATGAAGATCACGCTTGTTTTCAGACGGAAGAATCACTCTCTCCACGCCGGACCTTCGAGCGGCAAGAAGTTTTTCCCGCACACCCCCGATCGGAAGGACCCGTCCGGTCAAAGAAAGTTCTCCGGTCATCGCTGTCTTGCTTCGTCCAGGTGTTCGTGTGAACAGCGAATAAATCGCGCAGGCAAGCGTGATTCCGGCGCTTGGACCGTCCTTGGGGATCGCTCCCGCAGGAATATGAATGTGCACATCCCTATCCTTCAAGAGATTTGGAGACATGACCATCTCTTCAATCAATTTCTTCTTGATGTAAGTCCAGGCGATTTGCGCACTCTCCAGCATGACCTCGCCCATTTGACCTGTGAGTTTCAGTTGTCCACTGCCTGGCAGGTCTGCCGCCTCGATGTAAAGAATTTCCCCCCCAAGTGCTGTCCATGCCAATCCTGTCATCACACCCGGGATTTTCATGTCAGTTGCGAGTTCATGGGCGTAGCGTTTGGGTCCAAGAAGATCCGGCAGATCGGTATCCCGAACCAGAATCGGCAGTTTCAGGCGCTCTCGCGATTCTGTACGCTCCACGATCTTGGCGGCGGTCTTTCGAGCAATCTTGGCGAGGAGTTGTTCAAGAATCCTCAATCCGGGCTCGCGAGCATAATCAAGGATCAGGTGTTTCATCGCAGACCGTTCGATCTTCAGGTCCGAGGCTCCTAGCGCAGTCTCTTCAAGGACTTTCGGCAAAACATGTCTCCGCGCAATTTGTTCTTTTTCCTCAAGAGTGTAGCCGGTGAGTTCAACGATTTCCATTCGGTCCAGCAAGGGCGCAGGTATGTTTTGAAGAGAATTGGCCGTTGCAATGAAAATCATCTGAGAGAGATCAAAGGGAAGGTCCAGATAATGATCAAGAAAGGCATGATTCTGCTCGGGATCCAGCACCTCGAGGAGGGCGCTTGCCGGATCACCGTGGTAGTGTGAAGCCAATTTGTCAATCTCATCAAGAAGAATCACCGCATTCCTGCTTCCGGCCCGCTTGGCGGCCTGAATGAATTTACCCGGCATGGCCCCGATGTAGGTTCTGCGGTGACCCTTGATTTCTGCCTCATCCCTCATTCCACCGAGTGAAAATCGATAGAACTTTCGTCCCATCGCGGTTGCGATCGATTTTCCGATGGAGGTCTTTCCGACTCCGGGAGGACCGACCAGCAAAATGATGGAGCCTTTCTTGGAGGCTTTGTTTTTAGACGCATGAAGGCTCCTTACAGCAAGGAATTCGATGATTCGGTCCTTCACCTTTTCAAGACCACTGTGGTTTGAGTCGAGAATCTCGCGGGCATGCGAGAGGTTCAACTGGTCGGTCGTGGCAGTGCTCCACGGGAGAGAACAGAGCATTTCAAGATAACCAAGAGAGATGGTGTACTCGGGGGATTGTTCGCTCAATGTTTCGAATTTCGATAGTTCATCGAGGGCGGCTTTTTTCACGTCATCCGGCATCCCTGCAGTCTCGATCCTTTCGCGGAAGGATCTCGCATTCTTGTCTTTCCCTTCCTCCTCCATTCCGAGTTCTTTTTTGATGAGCTTGAGTTGCTCTTTCAGGAAAAATTCACGTTGGAGTGTGGAGATTTTTTGATTGACCTCATCGTTAATTTTCTTCTGTACGGTCGCCACGTCCTGCTCCCGCTTCAGGAATACAAGCAGCTTTTCGAACCGTTTCTTTACTGGAAGTGTCTCGAGAAAGTCTTGGGAGTCCGCTTTCCCGAGTCCCAAGGCGAACGCCACAATGTCGGCCACCACTCCGGAGTGGGGCGCGTTGATGAGGGCAAGCTTCATTTCCTCATTGAAAAACGGATGGGTTTCCGAGAGGTCCTTTACGTGATTGATGATCGACCGCGTGAGGGCATCGAGTTCGAGGCTCTTTTCGGGCTGGATTTCCTCAAAATACTCGGGTTCAACCACAAGATGCGGATGTTCGGAAAGTGTTCTCCTGCACTGGAACCTTTTCAGTCCCTGAATCAGGATCTGGATCGAGCCGTCAGGCAGTTTGATTCTCTTTAGGATCTTCACGGCGATTCCGAAGGGATGAAGATCCGTTGAGCGTGTCTCATCCGCAATCAAGTCACCACGGGTCATCAAGAGGCCTAAATGGTTTTGCTTTCGAGTAATCAATTCCTCCACTGTAGCGATCGCCTTAGGGTGCCAGACGACCAAAGGAAGAATCAAAGTGGGGTAGAGTACCGGACCAAGAATCGGGATGACGAACAGATCCCTGGGAAGCACTTGATCAGGAAGGATGATGCCTGGATTCGCATGAAGAGAGTCGTTTGGATTGCTCACCTGTTTATTGATGGGGATTGAATTCCCAAAATCAAGGCTTCAGGTCAATTATGATGCGGGAAGGGTCTGTCAGTTCAAAAACTTCTGATTTTACGCCTGCTTGGCATTCCATGGAAAACATCCAGCGATCCGATTCCACCAGAGGGATGAAATCCAGGTTTTTGATGGACTTTGTTTTTCGAGCTGCTTGAATTGCGGTTTGACTTGAGAAGTCGAGTTTTGCCTTGCCATAGAGAGTCACGAGTACGCGATGGGTTCCGGGATCATTCTGGACCATGAAAAATGGCGGGCGTTTGGATTCGGCAAGATCTATGACCACTCGGTCATAGCCCGCCGGGTTTGCGGCAATCCGCACGCTCGCTACCTTGAAATTCGACTGGGTACGATCGCCGCCCGAAATGGAACCTTCGGTGATATACAGGTTCTTCTTCAGCTTCAGTGCTTGGCGGAACGACCCCTCATCGAATTGAGCATGAGCCTGTGTAAAAAGAAAAAGCGAAAGAAGAAGCATCGGGAATCGAATCGGCATCTTGTTTCCAGTCTAGCCCCGCATCGAACTGAATTCAACTGGAAGGCGTAATTTGGAAAGAATTGTCAGACTCAAAAGTTCATTTGCGTCTCAAGTAAAGTAAAATCCCCAGAAAGGCGCCCGCAATGATGAAGAGCACACCGGCAAACTTCACCGTCTCGGGGTTGTCTTTGTTTCGTTCGTGATTTTCCTGGCCCGAAGTTTCGTGGATCGGATTAACGTTGGCGGGAGGGGGTCTGCCCTCTTGAGCAGGGAGAGATGGATTCGGTGATTTTTTCTCAGGGGATGAGCTGCCGGTTCTGGGTTCCGGAGCGGTCATTTTCTGAGTTTCCACCAGTTCCTTCAGCTGCTTGAGGGTCCAGACCCGCCTGTTTTCGACTACACCCGGACCGATGGCTTCTTGTGATTCCGGGCCGGTTGAAAATGAAAAGAGCCCTCCTGTAAGCTCCAGGTCCCCATTCTTTTCAACCAGACCGAACTTACCAAGCTCCAGACCCGTAACTTCATAGGAATGGTCCTCGTTCTCGGGGCCAAGAAAGAGGACGGATTCTTCTCCGTCACGAAACTCCGGTGAGCCCGGGATCTGAAGCGTGATGCCGTCTTTGGTTCCCCCGAGCTTCCGGATTTGAAGCGAAGTTTTGGAAATTGCGCCCTTCAGCACTTCAAGAACCTCGAGCTCCGCATAGGTGTGTACGTTGCGCTCCCCTCCGAGTGAGATTCCGAATTCAGAATGGGGCTGATGAATCCTCCCTCGAACGATATTTTCAGCCTCCCGGATGAATTCAGGAAAGGGTCGAATGAAAAAACTTGTGGCTCCCGCCTTTGTTGCCATGAGTGTGCTCATCAAGAAAAGGAAGTGCAAGTTCATGCCAAATATCGTATCAATATTTGCGATTCATGGCACTTCTTCAGCGCTCCGTAGTCGAAAAAACCAAATCCAGCGTCATCTATTTGGTGCTGTTCATTGCGCTTGTTTTCGCCGTGATCGGAATCTACAAGGGCGGGGTGCACCTGTCCGAGCTTCGTGCGGAATCGGTGGATCTTCCGGATCTACCGGGCGCCATTCTGCTCTCCGCAATGCGAATGCTTGCGGCTTATCTTTCCTCATTGGTGTTTGCATTCGTTTTCGGTCTCCTGGCCGCCCGCACTGCGGTCGGGGAGCGTTTCATTCTGCCAGTACTCGATATCCTCCAGTCCGTGCCAGTGGTCGGATTTTTTCCGGCAGCGATCACCTTCTTCATTGGAATCACCCATGGTCACAGGATCGGGGTGGAGCTATCCGCGATTTTCCTGATTTTCACCTCCCAAGCCTGGAACATCGGTTTTGCAGTCTATGAATCGGTGAAGGCGATTCCAATTGAAAATGAAGAGGCCGTCATGAGTATGGGGCTTCCGCAAAGTCAGAGATTTTTCAAACTCTACCTTCCGGCTTCCATCCCCCGCGTGATTTATAACTCGATTCTGTCCTGGTCGAATGGGTGGTTCTTTCTTGTGGCATGCGAAATCATTGCAATTGGTCCGGTGAAATACAATCTTCCCGGAATCGGAAGTTTTCTGGCCCGTGCTGCGGAAGAGGAAAATCTCGAGCTCGTGCTTTGGGGTCTTTTTGCCTTGATCTGCGTGATCCTCGCGCTCGACACCTTCATCTGGAAACCGCTCACGATTTGGTCCGCACGATTCAAGCAGGACGCCACCGCAAATCAGGACGAAGAGGATGTGGGGATTTTTCTTGATCTGCCGAAAACCATTGCATCAAGACTTTCGTTTTTCACCGAGCCCCTCCTCGACATGTTGATCACGTTCACCCTGCCGATCCGGTGGTTTTTGCGGGAAGTGGTGTTTCCGCTGTTTTGGGATCTCCCCATCGCGCTTCTCTCAAAGCTGGTGCAAGGAGTGGCCCGCCCCATTCAACCTGTGATCCAGGGAACGCGAAAGATCCAGGTGGCCATCGGCTATTTCGCTCTAGGGTTTTTGGTGGTGCTTGGAGTCTTCTATGTGTGGAACTGGTTCAAAGGGCCGCTGCCTGAGGTGCTTCGTGAGCTTCCAGTCAGTATTTTTTATTCCACTCTTAGGATCCTTACGGCTCTTTTGATCTCGTTCTCCTGGGTCTTGCCGCTCGTGTACTACACCTGGAATCGACCAAAGCTCCGGCACGCACTGACCACGGTCGCGCAACTCGGGGCATCGATCCCGGCGACCGCGCTGTTTCCACTCATTGTGCTGGTCGGGGTGCGAAAACTTGGGGGCGGGATGGAGCTTGGGACCCTCGTTCTCCTGACTTTTGGAATTCAATGGTACGTGTTATTCAATGCTATTGGTGGAGCGGCAAGTATTCCCTCGGATCTCATCGACGCAGCTAAATCATATGGATTGAGTCCCTTTGCAACTTTTCGGACTTTGGTGTTTCCCGCCATCCGTCCCGCCCTCATTACCGGTGCGATTACCGCATGGGGTGGTGGTTGGAATGCACTCGTGGTATCAGAATACATCACGGTCAAGAGCGAGGTCATCAGGGTCAAGGGCCTTGGGGCCCTACTCAGTTACTCCGTGTATGAATTGGGAGACGGTCGATCCATCAGCCTGTGCATTGTGGTGATGGTCGCTTGGATTTTATTTGTGAACCTGTTGATCTGGCAGCCGCTTTATCATCAAAACCTCGAGAAGTTCAGGTTTTCATCATGATTCCGGAAGCCCATACCTTAATCGAACTCCAGCATGTTACTCGCCGCTTTATGCTCCCCCAAGGGGAAGTGACGGTCATTGAGAACATCTCGTTCAAGGCGATGGAAGGCGAATTCATCTCGATCGTGGGCCCGTCCGGTGCCGGCAAGAGCACCCTGCTTCGGATGATGAATGGACTCCTTCCTCCTTCCGAGGGTGCCGTTCTGTACAATGGTCGCGAGCAGCGAGGAATCAACCTCGATACGGCGATGGTGTTTCAGAATTTCGGTCTTCTTCCCTGGCTTACGGTTTCTCAAAACATCGAGCTTGGCCTTGAGGCCCGCTCGAAAGATGTCGTGTACCGAAGATCCCAGGTGAACCGCTACATCACGAAGGTGGGCTTGGAGGGGTATGAAGAGGCGTACCCCCGCGAGCTTTCAGGCGGGATGAAGCAAAGGGTGGGGCTTGCGCGCGCGCTTGCGGTGGAGCCATCGCTTTTATTGATGGATGAGCCTTTTTCATCACTGGATGTGCTCACATCGATCAACTTGCGAAACGAACTTTTGGATATCTGGAGTGACCGGGAAAACGTGGTGAACACCATGATCATGGTCACTCATAACATTGAAGAGGCGATTGAGCTTTCGGATCGGATTCTGATCCTCTCGAATCGCCCTGGAAAGATTGCAGGCGAGCTCAGGATTGACCTTCCGCGCCCGAGAAGAAAGCGGGATCCGCTTTTCTCGGAGTATGTGGACCGGGTCTTCTCGTTGCTCGCTTAGGGAGAATTTATGAAACACGCAGCACTACCTGAAATCGGAATCAGCCAGATCCTCGGACTGGTCGAACTTTTGGTCGGCAAGGGCGGCCGTGAGGACATCTACAAGCTTGCAGGCGAACTCTCGATGGAGCTCGGTGAAACCCTCACCGTGATCAAAGCAGCCGAGATGTTGGGACTCGTTCACACGCCGGGCGGGGATGTGGTGGTCGAGGACTTTGGAAACAAGGTGGTGGATGCCTCCATTACCGACCGCAAAGACCTCATTCGCGAGAAGCTCGAGCACTTTCCGCTCTTCAAGGCGATTCGCGATTACCTGTCCAGTCAGGAAGAAACCGAAGTGACCCGCGAGGAGATGCTCGAAAAACTTGCCGAACTCATCCCGAATGAAGACGCCGAAGCCTCTTTTAGCTCGATCGTAAACTGGGGCCGTTATTCCGAGCTCTTCGGCTACAACGATGATTCACAGACCTTTTACCTGGGCGAGAGCCGGGCGGAATGAATGATTTTTCAGTTTCTCTAGAAGCGGGCAGAATCTTTTGCTTTAAGTAATTGCTATTATTGATCTTTCTTTCTTTCTCTTTTGTGTCGCTGGGGATCAGGGTCGCCCTGCATCCGGCAGTGTCAAGTTTTCTAGGGGGTTTTCCGAAGAGGAGAGGATGACTCTTCTTCTGAAAATTCTCATTCTCCTCGGATTGCCTTCGGCGCATGCCCTAAATTCCTCTGAGCTCACGACGATCGATGGCGTCAGTTGGGAGAGTGCTTGGGAGTATGCCAGCATGAGGTTTTCGTGCGGCTACGAAGTTTTCGGGGAAGCAGACGTCATTCATGTTCCCCAGATTCATGATGTTTCCTTCCTGAGACCAAAAGAGGCAGAACAATCCCCCTTGAACTTTTTGGCCGCGGGAATCTCCCAGTATCACGTGGCTCAATTGCTGCAAAAAAATCCGGACTCCGCCATTTTCGCAGAAGGAGGCGGAAAGGGGATCGACGCCGCCTGTGCATCTCTGGACTGGACCAAGAAAGCCTTCCCCGGAGGAGTGATTCCGCCCATGTCCCAACTCTCGAAAATCCAGGTTGAGGTTTTGGTGGAGTTGGGTGCGCCTTGTCTGCTTCGATCCCTTGGGCTTGTTAAAAGACTCGAGGAAACCGAAAAAGGGAGTGTAAACCTGAAAGCCGTTCGAGCGGCACAAAGACTCATCGAGAAAGGCAAAAACGAAAATCGGAAACTAAAGCTGGAGAAGAGATTCCACAGGTATCAGAGAAAAAGGGAAAAACTTGCGATCGAAAAAGTGGTAAAGTTCAAAAAGAAGAATCCTGGAAAAAAAGTTTTGATTGTTTACGGAGCAGGTCATGATCTTTCGGACGGCTTGGCAGGATTCGATTACGAACGGGCAGAAGGCTGCGAGAGCCTCCAGCAGTTGCTTGCTTCACCGGACTTCCTGCTGGGCTCCATGTCAGAGACAATCGGAACACCTCCTTTCTACAAAGTGCCCTTGGATGCTACCGGGATCCGGCAGCTTTGTCTTGATGCGGATTCGCGGAGCCTCGTAAATGCAAGGTCCATAGAATCGAAGATTCAGACAATATTTTCGGAGCGAGCGGAGGCTGTCTGTCCCGTTTTTGGAATTGGAACTGGAACCCCTGAAGCGGAAATGAGGGTTGATTGTGAAATCGAATATCAAGGCGTGATGGGAATCTCGAAGCAAGGAGCCAATGTATGCCTCGATTTGAAGGTGGGGGCGGCACACTCCAGGAAAACGGTGAAACTTCAGAAGATCAAAAGCTCTGAGAATTTGGTCTGTTCAAGGATTGCTGGTCCTGAGATCGGATCGGTTGATATCGGAAGTGATTTATCGGCCTGTTCTTCTCCTTTGCTCCGGAGCAAGGGCCGCATTGGCAAGTTCAGGCATGATTTACCCCTGTACCAGGAGGCGCGATGAAGCGCTTGATTCCCCTGTTTTTATTTTTTCTGGTGTTTGCCGGGATCCCGCCTCTTGGGCGAGCCGGAGATCCGGTTGGTTTTGATCCCGAACAACCCGAAAACGCGGCAGCATCCCTCCTGTTCCTTGAGATGTACAATCAAGGACTGGCAGGAGGCGACTCCGGAGTTTGCATCGACTTTGGATTCGACAGTGGAAAGCCAAAGTACCGCGTGGCCTTCGACACCGAGGCTTTTGTTACAGGAAAGAGTGATTTGAATTCAGGCGGAAAAATCAATCAAGATGGCCTGAATAAGATTGCGTCCGCAATCGCAAAAGCATCCGGCGGTAAGACGGAAGTGTCCATCGACGGTTATGCGGACGGGCAGCACTTCAAGTCGGATCCTTATTCGGTGGATGCGAGCATTGAGAAAAATCAGGCTCTTGCCAAAGCGAGGGCAAGTAAAATTAGCGAATTGATTTCCGGTTCGCCAGGCGTCACGATCCAGCAAGTAAACGGACATGCCAGCCCTGATTTGGAGAGG
The DNA here is from genome assembly GCA_018969905.1 of Bdellovibrionales bacterium. Taxonomy (GTDB): domain Bacteria; phylum Bdellovibrionota; class UBA1018; order UBA1018; family CAIMNF01; genus CAIMNF01. Next base: position 6,374 of record JAGWXK010000036.1, on the reverse strand, counting down.
CGCTATCCACAGAAAGCTTCAGGTCTCAATTGTCCCACCCGAAGAAAAGTGGTTGTGAGTTTCAATGCTCCGGAGTCAAGGATCGGGTCTCGGGTGACGGGTGGGCAAATGAGTGCTCCCACTAAACTTCCCTCGAGTCTTCGATCCGCGATCACGACGAAATTTCTTGAGGAAATCAAAAGCACGGGAACAGCCCTCGATGTTACTGACTCGACCTTTAGCGGCAGAGCGCGTGTAAAAAAAGATGTTGAAAAGGTGTTCGAAAAAATGAAAAAAGACGGTCTGATTTCTCAGGCCTGTGAGACATCTCCCTTTCGGGAAATCACCAAAGCCAAGATAGAAACTGTGATCAAGCATAGCCCCATGACTGAGGCCTGGAAAGACTGGGTTGAGCCAACGGGATTCCGCTTGAATCCTGGAAGTGGCAATCCTGCCATGGAGTCAGCATGTTTCGTCCTGAGTTCGAATCGGGTCAAAAAAGATAAATCGAATCGGGTCGAAAAAGAGGAATCGACTCTTAGCGATAAAATTGAAGGTCTCCCCGGGTACTCGGTCTCGGGGGTTTCCCTGACCAAGGATGCAGGAGTGAATGCCAAGGATGGAAAAGTCAAAATCGGATACAGCGCCAAAAGCATGGGTGTAAATTACATAGGTGCCGGTCCCAATAAAAAAAAGAATCTACGTGGATATTATTGCTCAGCCTGTGGATACGGACTGTTCTTTCATGAGGATTCATCCGGCTCTCTTCGTCCGGAATACATTGACCGGATGATCGACTCAAAGAATCCCGAGGCCCAAGATCGCTTCATCAAGGCACTGAATGACTTTTCCACGAAAGATCCCTTTGCGCCGGGAGCGATGGTAAAGCCACGCATGTTCATGATTTCGGACTGCAAGGACTGCACCTGTGATCATGGCGCCAGAATCAAAAGCAGTGACCAGAGTGTAAAGGTTTTTGATCCGGTAAAGGGAGATTCGCCGGATCAGGAACTTTCTGTATCCGAGCTCGAGAACACTTGCATCATTCGGCCTCCGGTGATTCATGCCTGTAACTATAAGGCGGCGGGTGGGGATGGTGCCGACTCTGGTGCGATTAAGCAGGAACTGGCTTATCAAATGGCACTTCAGAGCCTTGAGGTGACCGGCGCCGATATCAATGAACTGATCAATAAGGTGGACCAGCAGACCTCCTGCTCCAAACCCAAAAAACTTTCACCTGAAGAGAAGATCAAGGATGTTCGGTGTGATCCTGCAAGGCACACCCAGCTCCCGGGCGAGGATGAAGTTCGTGACTGTGAAAAGTACGAGGACCTGAGTGCAAACTCCAAATGATTTTTTCGAAAATCGGGAGTTCGGGATGGCCCGGCCTCTCCTTGGCGCTGCTTGCTCACGCCCCCGATTTCAAAATGATATGAGTAATCTCGCTTCGTTTGCCAAGGCGGTTTGGCGGACCCCAAAATCCAGTGCCGCGGTTCACGTAAAGCTGGGTCTTGTCGTTCACCCGGTACAGTCCCTCTGAATACTTAAGAACCGTTTTCACAATGAATGAGTAAGGATAGAACTGCCCCGCGTGCGTGTGACCCGAAACCTGAAGGTCGTATCCTGCCTGGGTCGCTTCCTTGATGCTGAAGGGGTTGTGGGCCAGCAGGATCTTGCACCTTGCATTCGTTTCGCTTTTGCAGGCGTGAAATGGATCAGTCCTGTGGCTTTCCTCATAGCGATGAGCGGAATGGTCGTAGACTCCCGCGAGCATCAGATGTTCCTCCTCCCGCTCGCCCTTCCTTGTCAAAATATGGTTTGAGTTCTTGAAAACATGAATTCCAATGCCCTCCAGATGCTTGACCCAGTCATGAACGCCCGAGTAATACTCATGATTGCCGGTGCAAAAATATACCCCGGATGGCGCCTGCAAACGGCGCAAGGGTTCGATCTCAGTCCTCAGTTGCGCTACCGTTCCGTCTACGAGATCACCTGTGATGAAGATTGCGTCGGCTTTGAGCGCCAGCACCCTCTCTACCACGTTTTCAAGGTAGTCCCGATGGATAAGAGGGCCGATGTGCACGTCCGAGATCTGGGCGATTCGAAAACCGTCGAAGGATTTTGGAAGAGTCGGAAGTCGGATGGAGACCTCCTTGATCACGGGCCCGGCGGTGGCTTCGAACATTCCGATCATGGAAGAAGCCGTTGCACCGGCCACAAGCCCGCGCGAAACCCCATTTGTCAGAAAGATCCGTTTTGCCGGATCGAAGGGTTTTGAAAGGAGTTGCAGGAATTCCAGAAATACGAAGACCAGAAAAAGCGTTCCGATCCAACCGAGCAGAGTGAACTGGGTCCATTGCAGAAAATAGTCCGCAAGCGAGGTTGACGGAGTATTGAATACCCGATTCGATACCGGCCCCAGGATCATGACGAACCCGCAAAACCCGATAAAGATGGCAAGCTTGCGGTTTGCGGTTTGGCTTAGGCCGAGCCTTCGTTTCAGGATCCTGAAAGTCAGCCAGCACACCAAAAAGGTAATGGTGCCAAAGACCAACGCAAATCGAAGAAACAGGCTCATGGAATCAAGCCTGGCTTACGCTCATCATCTTCATGAATTTTTCACGACGATGCATGAGCTCTTCGCGGGAAAGAGTCTTGAGCCTTCCGATGCTGAAATCCTGGATCGTGAAACTTGCCATGACGGTTCCGTACACGACCGCACGCCTGAGGAGTTGATCCCAGCCGTTTGGATCCAGCTTCATCATGTCCCGCTTTGCACCGTTCTCGGCAAGATACCCGACGACCGCGCCGGCAAAGCTATCGCCCGCGCCGGTTGGATCAATCACCTCGTCAATCAGGTAGGCCGGAGCGAGGAACGCACCGTTTGGCGTGAAAAGAGCAGAGCCGTACTCGCCCCGTTTGATGATGATGTTGGATGGCCCCATGGTTTGGATCTTGCGCGCGGCCTTCTCAAGGCTTTTTTCATCAGAGAGCAAGAAGGCTTCCTTTTCATTGATGCAAAGAAGGTCAACGCGCTTCAGGGTTTCCTTGAGTTCGGATGGTTTTCCGGTGATCCAGAAATTCATCGAATCACAAGCCACAAGCTCATGCCCTTCGACCTGATTCAACACTTGGGTCTGAAGAACGGGATCAATGTTGGCAAGGAATACCACCGGGCAGTCCTTATGGCTCTCGGGCAGTTTCGGATCAAAATGCTCGAACACATTGAGCGCAGTCGCAAGGGTCTTGGCTTCATTCAGATTGGTGTCGTATTCACCGACCCAGTGAAAGGTCTTTCCTTTTGCGACCTGGATTCCGCTGACATCGATGTCGCGCTGACTAAGAAAGTTCAGATGATCCTTTGGAAAGTCGTCTCCCACCACGGCTACAATCTTGATCGGCGAAAAGAGGGATGCCGCAAGGGAGAAGTAGTTTACTGATCCGCCCAGTACCTGGTCTGCGCGTCCCGCAGGAGTGCGCACTGAATCAAAGGCCATGGAACCAACGGTCAAAATCGGGCGGTTTTTCTTGGTATTCATAGGGGCCCAAGTCTAATAGCGGATCTCCTTCGGGTCAATGGATTTGGTTCTGTGTTTGACTTGGATTTTCGGGATTACGGACGGGTTATCCAGCAATTCCCTCAATGCTTCGATGCCGTTGAGATTGATATGAAAGCTGCTCCATTCCTTTGATGCAGGCTGGAGTGCGCCTCTGTGCCAAACTTCAGAGATTTCCCCGAGTGCACCCTGGGGAAAGATCAAGGTCTGAACCCCCGGACTGACTCGAACCTGATCGGAGCCACCCTCGAATGCTTCGGGAGTGCGCAGGATCTTTTTACGCTCTTCAATTGATTGGATCGATTTGAAACCGTGCGCAACCAGCAAGGATCGCCAAAACGAAGCATGAGGCTGATGTGTTTTTCTATATTCAATGATTGTCATTTTTCCTGTCGAAACCGCGCTTGCCCAGGCCAGGGTGCAGGAAAGCATGAGGTAAAGAATTCCCTTCAGGAGCTTCAGGGTTTCAGGGGAGCTCTTTGCGCGCGAACGGCCTCTTTGAAGCCTCGATAGCGTTTGAGAAAGCTTCTTTCGAATCCGATCAAGGTGACGAGGATCAAAAAGCTCCATATGCACATCTCCACAAGGCTCGAGCCCGAGTTCTTAGCGGGACCATTGAACGGACCACTCATGATTTTTCTCCGGTTTCAAAAGGGCTTCCGTTGTCAACTGCGCAACCGAAATCCTGAGTCGGATCTCCTGGTGGCGTTTCATGAGAAAGGTGCTGCTTTCAGTTTGGAACACCGAAGCCCCTGGAGAGATTGTTGCAAAAGTGAAATCCGGTAGTTGGTTTCGTTCAGGCCGATTCCGGAGACCGCATCCAACCCCGGGAAAGGCATTCCAACGAATCTGTCGCGCGTTCCAGGTGGTCTTGATTGCCTTCTGGATGACCGATTCAATCGAAAGGAGTTTGTTGAAGAGTTCCAGCGCTACAGGCCCGGAAGGGGTGGTAAGAAGCGGGATTGTTGTCATTCTAGCCGTTTCAATCCTTTGATGGGAGGCTGTTAAATCCTGAATCAGGTGGCGAAGAAAATGCGCCGCTCCTCCGGCACAGCGATCCAGGGTGATCTGGCGTTGGGCGATTGCGCGGATGTGAATCATGCTCAATCCGAAGCCTGCTCCGACGAGGAAGACGAGGAGTGTGAGAGCTCCTCCAAGAGTGAGGAAGCCCTTCCGATCGATCCTTGAATGGAAAAAAGCGGATCCGGGCTTTCCAGGTCTCGAAGGGGAGCCAGTCGGACAGTTTCGGAAATCTTTTTTCCGCAGTGCAGATCGACCCGGATCGGACGGTTTTCGGCGATCAACTGCCGCCTTGCCTCCAGGAAAGCCATATGTGCACAGCGGGTTCGTTGATACTCGAGCCCGCCCCAGTGCACAATTCCAAGTGAGAGTGGAACGACCATCGTGAAGAGCACAATGGAGTGCTCGATCAGAATCTGTCCGCTCGTGTTCATGGCACATGGATTTGCTGGAGTTGTTCATTCACGTTCTCAAGCTTGGTTTTGATTGTGTTCCCAAGGGTTCTTGATGCGGCAATCGAACCAACAACAATCAGCATCGCAAGGATCATGTATTCGCTGAGTCCTTGGCCGGAGCGGTTCTTAATCGGTGAGTGTTTCATGACAGGTTCTCCTTCTTTTTCCCGACTTTATTCAAAAAGCGGGCCACATGCGCGACCGGTTTGACTTCGGCTCCCCGTCTATGCACAATCGAACCAAGATGCAAAAAAGCGAAAAGTTTTTCATTTTCAGTTGGAAAGAGGTTCTGGTCCTGGGTTTGGTTGCGATCACGGCCATCGGATTCTTTTTTACTTTGGGACTGCACTACGGAAAGAAAATGAACGTGGACTCCAGGGAATCCGAGACACCTGTAGCAAAACTGGAGTCGAGTCCGGAATCCGTACCCCCGAAAGAAACCCTCGAGCAGGGTGCGCATCATGTCGAGGATACTGCGGCAGAGGCCATTCATGAGGCGACCCACGAGGAAATGGAGGTCTCTAAATTGAAAGTGGAGCAGTCAAGACCTCTTGAACTTCCAGCGCGCAAGGTGGAAGTGGCGAATGAGGGCTCGACAGAAACCAAGACGACCTCCGGAAGGTTCGCCGTCCAGCTGGGTTCGTATCCAAGTTCGAAGGATGCTCAAAAACGGATCTCCCAGTATCTGAAGCGCGGAATCAGGACGGAAATGCGCACCGCCTTGGTTAATTCCGAGACTCGCTACAGGGTTGTCATTCCCGGATTTCAAAACCTGAAACAAGCCGACCAAAAGGGCAAGGAGCTTCAGGACGCTCGAAAAGTCGAGAGCTTCGTTGTGATCAAATCCGACTGATCAGCCCTTGCGCTTTTGTGCGTTCAGCTTTTCAAGTTCCGTAAGCAGCCAGAAAGCCCGGTACATGAAGATCATGCTTTTCCCGTCAAAATCGACGAGGATTTCCTCTCCGGAAACCAGTGTGATGTTTTTGATGAATCCTTGGTCCAGGAGCTCCTGTGCAAAGTTCAAGGATATTGCCGCAGATTTCAGAGCCGGTCCAATATTCAGTCGCTCCATTCCCTCTCCGGTTTCGACCGCTTCAGCACGATTTTGAACGATCAGGCTCAGTACTTTGAAGCCGTTTAAAGAGATTTCCTGCCTCTTTTCGTGGGCAGTCAGGTTCAGGTCGTTCAAAAAATGAATCAATTGGTCGAGGAAGCGTATGTCGGTCAGGAGCAGATCACCCTTCAGGATCTCCACCCCTTTGAAAAGCTCGATCAGAGAAACTGCCTTGGCTGTCGGGACCTGGAGAATCTGGGTGCAGAACTTTTCAAGAAGTGCCGGGGAAAACTCGATCCCCTCTGAGCT
>JAGWXK010000142.1 GCA_018969905.1 Bdellovibrionales bacterium | reverse complement strand
GATGGCCAGTACATGGAATAAAGCCCGAGGATCACAACTTCCCTAACACCCCCCTCAACTCCTCCATCTGAGGATGTTCAAAATCCTTCTCGGTCAACTTCGAAAGAAGCCCGAGAAAGACCAGAACATCCTCATTTGTTTTTTTGAAGAGCGCTCCAAATCCATGATCACGCGGATCATAGGTCCTGAATTGAATCAGGGTTGCGTTGGTGATCCTGCGTCGAAATCCGAGTTCGGTCTCCAGTCGGGAGAGGTACGCCTTCTTCTCCTTCAGCTTTTCGGAGGGATCAAGACCGGAATCATAAATCTTTTTCAAATCAGCATAGGCTGTGGCCATTCTTTTTCTGACCTCTTCAGAACGTTTTCTTTGGCCCAGATAGGCCGTGTATGCCTGCTCTCCTGCCTTGCCAAGATTCCTGAAATAGCGCTCCGTCAAAACATCTGCAACAAAAGACGCCAAACTCTCGTTGAAGTAGGATTGATTGTTGATGTAGATCGTGGCATGAACCGATTCATGCAAAAAAACATTCACAAGCTCGGGATGGGCCGTAATCGAGAGCCCACCGCCTTGCCTCGGGATCATGCTGGACAAGAGCGGATCCGGAAACCAGCCCAGTGTCGAATAAGCGGATGCACCACGGACATCGATGTCGAATCCTTTCTTCTCGTAGCTCTCGGCAAATTCCAGGGCGTCTTCTTTTGAAAACCATCCGAGATAATTGAAACTGCCCACAATCGGAAATCTGAAAATGCGCGGATTCAATGCAAGTTCATCCGAAACTGTGACCACATACACAACCGCATCTTCACCAAGGTCGACGTATTCGCGGTAATTCCGCGTGGGTTTCAATCCGGAAGCCTCACCGAACGCCTTGATCGCAGGAACGGTTTTCAGCAGTTCACGCAATTCAGGCGACATCCGTGGATCGTTTACGACCTCCTCGATGGGGCGTCCCCGATTGAGAAGTTTCAACTGACCTCTTCCCGCCTGATACAAAAAATACACCGAACTGCACGAGGAAAGCCCCATCATGGTGACGAGCCCAAGCAGCAGTTTAAAAATAGAAAGACCCTCCGACCGAGAGAGCGATGTTGTCCCGCCATGTGGAAATGCTCCCTCCCGTAAGGTAGCTGTTCGCCTCGGCGCGTATGGAAAATCGCCCCGAGATCCGAGCTTTGATCCCAAGGCCTCCGATGACGGTTACCTGATCGAGTCTTCCCGCCGGACTGAATCCTCCGGTATAGGTTCCCGTGGCATCCCGATTGAGCTGTCCGACTCCGGTTCTCACAAAGGGTCTGACCGGATCGGAATCCGAGAAAAAATGGTAGACAAGATTCAAACTGTAAACCCGATCCCGATACTGGATGTCCTGAACATTCGGAACAAATTCATGTGTCGTACTGTCCTGGTAGACAAACTCCACCTCGCTGTCCTGCGTGAAGAAATAGCCGAAACTCGCATTCCAGGCCTGAGTGCGGGTGTAGGCTCCTCCATTGTAGGTGCTTTGGCGGTACGAGTATCCGGTTCCGGTCTCAAACACACCTGCATGGGCCACATCACAAGAGATGACCAGCATCGCTGCAGCCATCAAAGCCGTTTTTTCCATCATTCCCTCCGTGGTTTCGAAAATCATCAATCCTTCGAGTCGGGATCCATGCGATCGATTTCCTTACCTATGCGCCGGACCTCGGTTTTCAACTTATTTACAGCCTTTTCCTTATGCTCATCACGAATGGAGGCTGGAGACCGCCTGCCAACCGGAGCGGGAACATATCTCCCCTGCTCCTCGTCAGTGCCATAGAGACGATCCTTCAAAAGCTTCATGGTGAGTGCCGATTCCTTCGGATCGATGGTGCTCTTTGAGCTCTGGGGAATGGAGGCGATCGAGCGGGTCGGTCCCTCGCTTCCGGACCAGTCCTGAATGTCCGCAACCAGCGACCTGGAACGGTCTTGATACACCTGCTTTACAATTGCCACAACCTGCTCTTGTTCCGCCGATTCGAGGCCCAAACTAGCAAGAACATTCCCCACAGATGCCGGATGCAGGATCGCAGGATGCGTGGGAGCCACCCTGCCCTCTTGAATTGCAAGCCGACTCATCTCACCCGCCGAAAGCTCCTGAACCGCATTTGAGTTGAACTTGTTGCGAAATTCCACCTTGCGGTTAAAACACCCGGCAATCGATACGCGTTCCTCCGGAATGTATTGAAGAACCACAACGCCGCCCTTGAAATCAATTTCCGAGTTCGGAGTGCTCCACGTGCGCGAGATCAAGCTTGCGGGAGCCGAAAGCATGATTGCTCCCCGATACATCCGGAAATTTCTCGACTCCACCTGGGGAACTTCTATGAAACTCCGAGGACCGAGCTTCACGACAGTCTGATCCGAGAGCTTGATCCAAACCGGCGCTTCGTGTGTGAGCACCATGGATCCACAGGGAACTCCGGAGTCCACCGGCAAATCCGTCATCACCCGTCCTTTTTCAGGAATTACCTGGAGACCGCGGCCGGCCTTGCTGACCACCGCACACACCGCCTCCGGACCGCCCGCTGAAACGGCACCTGAATTCACTATGGAGAGACAACCTAGAATCAAGGCAAACCTATTCATGATGAGAATCTCCTTCATGACTTGGATCATCAGATCCCTTGCCATGCACATGCTCGTGGGCGGGACTTCTTCCCCCGTTGATCATCGCTGCCTCCTCCGAATGGGGATAAAGCTCCAAAAACTTGAGTAGGGAATCCTGGGCCAGGACTTTTTTCCCGAGGCTTTTTTGAACCAGCGCAAGCCATACCATGGAGTTTCGATGGGCTGGATCGGCAGGATTCGAGTTCGCCTTTGCTTCCTTGAAGGCGCTTGCGGCCAAGTTGAAGTGTTTCAAGTGGTACCAGGAAATTCCGGACATCAGGAAATTCTCCGGAATCCGGTAACGGGGTTCTTCTTTCAGATTCAGAAGATGCTGAAACAGAAGTGCGCTTGGTCCGTATTCTTTTTTCTTGAAATGGGAAAGAGCCAAAACCCCGAGCTGATTGTAAGACAGGTTTTTCGGGATCTGATACTCGATGTTCTTTTGAGCCAAAGCGAGCTCGGATCCCGCATCATCACGGAGCCGTTCTTCGACCATCTCATTCAAGGTGGCAAGATCCCGTTCGGCATTCCGGGTTTCGGTAAGGACAACCTTTTTTTCAAGCTGTGCGACTTTCTGGGTGAGCTTGTCATTCTCCTGGTCCAAGACCGCAAGGTCATCCACCTGGCCGAAAAAACGAAGGAAGTGATGGTGGTAGGTTCCAAGAATTCCTTTTTCCTTGAATTCCTTTGCGGCAAAAGAGTCCTGAAACTCACGCGCAAGCGGAATTCCGACAAACCACGCAATTCCTCCGAACGCTCCGAGGATCACTGCGGTCTTTACCTTCGATATTTTTTTAGACGAACTCGTTTCCACGCTCTATGGTTCGGCGGAAATGGATGAAAACTTTACCAAGCCTTCGTGTTTACAACCAGAAACCGGTTCTTTACGCCACCTTCTTGGCAGGGGCCCCCACCGCAGGAAGCTGATAAACCTTTGCCTCCAAAAAGAGCTTGAAAAGCAGTGCATCGAGTTTCCCCTGCTTGACCTCATCTTCCAGAATCATCAGGGCCCGATCCACCGGGACTGCTGCCTTATAGGGTCGGTCCTTCGCGGTCAGCGCATCATAGATGTCACAAACCGTAAGCATCCGGCTTTGGATCGGAATTTCCTCCGCCTTTACACGGAGAGGGTAACCTGTACCATCAAGCTTTTCATGATGCCTGTGCGCAATGTTCGGCACGGCCTCAAGTCCCCGGCTCCAGGGAACCATTTTTAGGATTTCATAGGTGAAGGATACGTGCTTTTCGATCTCCTCCCGCTCCTCAATGCTCAAGGATCCCCTTGGAATGCAAAGTTTTTGCTTCTCCTGTTCATGGAGTGCGCAACAGGGTTCACCTTCGGCATCGACAACCTGAAGCTTCGTGAGTTCCATGATGCTCGAGGATACATCCTTTGGAAGCACGGTGGGCTCGTTTGCAGCCAAAATGAGCTTGTGTGCCTGATCGATCTCGCGTAGCTTTTTTGCGAGCTCAAATTGATCTCCTTCACCCGAGAACTGAAGCCGAAACGTGGCCTTCATGAGTTTCATTCTCATCTCGATCATGGAAAGTTCCCAAGGATAGAGCTTTTTTTCCTTCTTTAGAATGTCCTCTTTCACCGAGATCTTTCCGATGTCATGCAACATGGCTGCATACCGGAGCTCCCGCATCTGCAGGTCGCTGAAATGGATGATGGAAAGAGGTCCCGTCTTGACCCGGTTCACCGCTTCCGCAAAGCCAAGAGAAAGATCGCATACACGCTGGGAATGCCCGGAAGTGACCG
>JAGWXK010000035.1 GCA_018969905.1 Bdellovibrionales bacterium | reverse complement strand
TAAAAGTGTCACCGATTAGCTGGGAATGACTCAGAACCCAGCGATCGGTGCCGCCCCGTCCACCGTCACCGTTTATGTGGGAATTGGACCCTGAAATGTGTCACCGATTAGCTGGGACGGAACAACAAGGGCATCCGGGACACTTCACGGTTTTATACAATCAGAACTCAGAGATCGCTGGGATCACTTTCCCTTTGAGTGCGGTTACTGAAGCCCGTAGTGCGGCCCTTAGTTTTTTTGAGGTTATGGAGTGGATCAAGAGCTTATCCACCGGCCAGTGATTTTTATGGGTCAAAGCAAGATCGTGAATCCTGCAGATGCCGTCTTCAGAGCAGAGGTGATGCCGGATGAAGCCGAAAATCGGATCTCGGAGAAGTCAAAGCTCAGACCCAATGAAAACGGGAAAAACTGTTGTTTGAAGAAATAGGTGAGTCCCGCAGCGAGCTCGTAATTGCCTTTGATGCTCAAGATCTCAAATTTCGAGCTTACCGGAGAATATTTGGCATAGCCGGTGATCAAACCCGCTTTCTTGAGCTTATATCGGAATGATGGATAGATTTGAGGTCCATTTAGATTTTCAAATCCTCCTGAATAGGAATTCGCCAAAGAGGTTACATAGTAATAGCCTGCGGCAAGTGAGAGTTGAAAACGTTTTTTGGAAATGAGACTGTATGCGACACGCAGATTTCCTCCAAAAAAACGCAGGTATGAGTTGTCACCGGGATAAGTGAAGGATGGCTCCAGAGCAGCGTAGCCGCTCAATCCGTAGGCCCATCGGGAGTCATCTTTGGTTATTTCCACCCCAGCTTTTAGGGTATGCATCCAGTAATTGAGATCCGGACTTTGATCCTGGGAATAAAGAATTTTCGTTTGCGAATAGCCAAACATTGAGGTCACGGCCGCAAGGCCACTCATGGGGAAAATCAAAAAAGCGAATGCAATCAAATTAGGTATAGCACCGCGCTTCATGACCTTTCAATTGTAGTCCATAAACCTAAGAAAAACCAGAATAGCTGTGCGATCGAATCGAAGTGAAACCAGAAGAATTGCGATTGACCTCCTTCCGTCCTGAGCACGTAGGAGCCAAGCCCGCCAAAATCCCGACGATGAGGTTTTTCCTACCGGCTGTCGCTCAACGATTTCCTTTCGAACTGATCGCAAAGCTCAGATTTCCCTGCAAGAGAATTCCTGATGGCAAAATTCCGGTATAAACCATTGATTCCGGAGTGGTGGAGCTGAGACGCAAGTGGATGTGCCGAAGAGGAAGGTGGTTTCCTTTGATCTTTAGAACCAACTCATCCCGAACCGGCCCTGGAGTGTGATTTGTTGTCACCTTTAGCAGATTCATTCCAGGATCTTTCAGGATTTCATAGGATCTTCCTTCGTGCTCGAATTTGATGATCCCAGGCATTTCTGGAATCGCTGCTGGAGCGGATTTGATCCAGCCGAAAACAAGAAGAATATTGATCCAAAAGAGAATGATTCGAGCAGAAAGAGATCCCATCATGGAAACTCATCAAGCAATATCAATGCCGTAATGGGGGGGCTGCAAAAAGTCTTCTTGCTTGGAGCAGGCACAATTTTTGCTTTCTTCAAAAAGCGAAGAGTCCCGGAGATTTCGTCCGGACCCTCCAGTGCGTTTCACCCCGAAAGACTGGAACAAGTTTAAGTTCCATCTTTTCGGGGTGGAATGTTCAAGCATCCAGTTGATTGGGCAAAGACTCCTCCTCGAAGTCCATTTCTGGCGAAGCATTCACCATCCCGTACTCACGCTCTTTACGATACAACGTTCTACGGTTGATTCCAAGAATCTGGGAGGCTTTATCTTTCCTTCCAGCGGTTTTTTCCATAATCAACCGAATGTATCGCTCCTCGAGTTTTGTAATGGTGGGAAAATCCCCGGTCGCATCTCCAAAAAACTCATCGGCAGTTTGAGTCTCGGAGGTGGGAATATCGTGCTCATCCACAAGCGTTTCATTGCAAAGTACGACGGCCCTTTCGACAACGTTCTCAAGCTCCCGCACGTTACCCTCCCATTTCATGCCCATGAGTTTGGAGATCGCCCTGCGTGTGAAGCCCCGGACCCTGGAGTTTGAGGCTGCCGAATATTTCTTAAGGAAGTGTTCCGCCAGGAGAGGGATGTCCTCTTTCCTGTGGCGAAGAGGTGGAATTTGAATCGGAATCACACTCAAGCGATAATACAAGTCATCCCGAAACCTTCCGTCTTTCATCGCAGCCTTTAGATCCTTGTGTGTTGCCGCGATCACCCGCACATTCACATCAATGGCGGTGTTTTCACCGACGGCTCGAATTTTCCTCTCTTGGATTACACGAAGGAGCTTGGATTGCAGTAGCACATTCATGTCTCCGATCTCATCCAGGAAGATTGTTCCACCATTTGCCTCCTCGAAGAGGCCTCTTTTTCTTTGGATCGCTCCGGTAAAGGACCCCTTGGCATGTCCGAAAAGTTCCGACTCAAGAAGATTCTCCGGAATGGCTGTACAGTTGATGGCCACAAAGGGTTTGGTGGCTCGGGGACCACTTTCGTGGATCGCCTTTGCAATCATTTCCTTACCGGTACCGCTTTCTCCGGTGATCAGCACATTTGAGTTTGCACCTGCAATCCTGGATACCAGGTCGAAGATGCTCTTCATGCCCTCGCTTTTTCCGATTACATTCGAATAAGACCAGTTCTTTTTCAATTCGTGGCGAAGAGCGGTATTGTCGCGCTGAAGTTTCCTGAATTCGAGCGCTCGTTCGAGATTGATTTCGAGATCGGCAAGTTTGAAGGGCTTGATGATATAATGGAAAGCCCCGTTTTGCATGGCTTCGATTGCGGTCTCAACGCTTCCAAATGCTGTGACCAGAAGCACCGGAATTTCCGGACGGATGTTTTTGAGTTCTTTTGTGAACCGAATACCGTCCATCTCCGGCATACGAATGTCGGAAATGATCGCATCAAGATCTCCATGTGAGGTTCCTGCTCCCAGCGTTCCATCTGCCGAGAGAGCTTTGATCGCTTCCGGTGCTGCAGCAAAAGTATGGGTTTCGTAGCCTCTGGATTTAAGGAATTCGGAGACGAGTTGTCTCATCTCATGATCGTCATCAATGATTGCAATGTTACCTTTTGTCTGATTCATGTTGCATTTACCCCGTTCTTCCCGACGTCATACACCACGGTTTTTGAAATCAAAATTTATTTCGAGAAAAAAATTATTTCTAAAGATTGCCTAAAGAATTCCATTTTCAGGCCATTTCTGCACATTCTAAGTTCCGTATGTGCTAACATGCACGCCATGGAACGCGGCTCCTCGGATTGTTGTCGGATTCTTTTTTGCACTGAGAATAATTCCAGTCGAATCAGATTCAGCAGGATTTTTGAGGAGATCCCGGATCCGAGTTTGTTTCTTCATTTTCAAAGTCCTCAGAACGTTCTCGAAACAATGGGCAGTGAAACAAAGAGTTCGGATGTATTCATTCTCGACACCCATGAGGATGATGTTTGGCGCAGAGTGCTTGCTTGCGTTCATGCCGTGACTCCGGCCCCTGCGGTTGTATTGTTGACAGAAAGGGAGGATCGGGAGTTTGATCGTGATGCCTTGAGGCTCGGCGCCGCAGATAGCGCAGTCATCGGACGATTGACCCCGTACGCCCTTGAACGGATCATTCGACAGGCGTTTTTTCGAAGACAGGTTTCCAGGGAAATTCAGGAAAGGGAGGCCGATCTTCTGATTCAAGAACGGCTTGCAGCCGTTGGAATGCTTGCCTCCGGAATGGCTCACGAAATTGGAACTCCTCTGGGGGTGATTCGAGGGCGGGCGGAGGTGCTGCTGCTCAGAAACCAGTTGAACGAGGGAGTTCGTAGAGATCTCGGGATCATCATCGAGCAGTCGGATCGAATTGCTCGATTGATGAGATCCCTTTTGAATCTTGCCCGCGGTGATGATTTAAAGTCTTCCCAATCCGTAGATCTCGCGTGTGTGGTGGAGGATGTGCTGGGGATCATGGGGCAGGTGCTGAGACTTGAGGGAATCGAGGTCATCCGAGAAATCCCATCGAACCTTCCTCTCAAGGTGCATGCGGAGTCAGAGCCGTTTCATCAGATTTTACTGAACCTCATTCAAAATGCACTTCATGCGATAGAAACCGAAAAAAAAACCGGGAGGAAGTCGGGTCATACCATTTCGGTCTCAGTCTACCAAGCCGGTACCGATTGGTGCATGGAGATTGCGGACAGCGGCTGCGGAATGAGTCAGGAGGTGATTCGTAACCTTTTTCGCCCTTTTTTTACAACCAAGGGCATCGGTCAGGGTGTCGGTCTGGGCCTTTCCCTGAGTTATCGGATTCTTGAGTCATGGCGCGGGAGCATTTCAGTGGAGAGCAAGATCGGTACCGGCTCAGTGTTCAAGATCATGATTCCCCGAGCGTAGTCTCGTACTCCCAGTGGCGCAATTAGAAAAATGAGACCAGATGGGTCTTTGATTTGACAGATGGACTCATGCAGGAACTCCTTGAGATGTGCTGGGGTGTAAAACACGGACCAACCCGCCGCCGTTCAATCATGGTGCGTAATTTGCTTCTGGAATTCCGAGGTGGATGATTGAAACAGGAAAACTCAAAATACATTCGTTGGTTTGATTCCTTGAGATTGGAAGACATTGACCGGGTTGGGGGTAAAAATGCCTCAATCGGGGAGTTGACTCAGGCATTTCGAAAGGAGGGCATCCGGGTTCCGTACGGTTTTGCTGTTACCGTTGAGGCTTATCAGGAGTTCGTGCGAAGAAATGGCATTGGTGCCCTTTTGGAGGATCGGACTAAACTCCAAATGATTGGGCAAAAGGTCCGTGAAGCGTTTCTTTCGGGCGGTTTGCCCGATTCGATTTCAAAAGAAATACTCCGCGCCTACCGGGATCTGGGGCGAATGCGCAATGGGCGACTGGATGTGGCAGTACGGAGTAGTGCTACGGCGGAGGATCTTCCCAATGCAAGCTTTGCTGGACAGCAGGATAGTTTTCTTAACATTGATGGCGAAAGGGCCTTGCTTGATTCTGTGGTCCGATGTTTCGCATCTCTTTTCAATGATCGTGCGATTTCGTATCGTGATACCCGCGGATTTGACCATCGAAAAATTTCGCTTTCGGTCGGAGTTCAGGAAATGGTTCGATCCGACTTAAGTGTCTCCGGAGTGATGTTCACTTTGGACCCAGAGTCAGGATTTCCAGATGTCGTCGTGATCAATTCGACCTATGGCCTTGGAGAGTCATTGGTGAAAGGAGCGGTGAACCCTGATGAGTTTGTCGTTTTCAAAAAGACTTTGCACAGTGGTTTACGTCCCATCCTCAAGAGAGAGGTGGGGAGCAAAGAGCGGAGTCTTGTGTATGATCCCATCCGAAAGTCAGGACTGATCGAGGTCGGTGTCGGTCCCGAGGACCGGCGCAAACTGAGTCTGTCTGACGAAGAGGTTCTGAATCTCGCGAAAGCAGGAGTATTGGTGGAAAGTCACTTCAGCCGCAGGCGCGAAAAGCAGACCCCAATGGACATTGAATGGGCAAAGGATGGACTGAGTGGAATGATGTATCTGGTGCAAGCCCGACCGGAAACGGTTCACAGTCAGCGCCGAGGAAACCGCGCAGGCGGTGAGACGCGGTATATGATAGAGGAAGTCGGACCGGTTCTTGCGCGAGGGAAGAGCGTCGGAGTCTCGATCAAGACCGGTCTCGCAAGGGTCATTGAGTCCGTGGACGATCTTCAGGATTTGAGAAGCTCCGAGGTTTTGGTCACTACAAAAACCGATCCCGACTGGGAGCCGGTCTTGAAACGTGCTGTCGCCGTCGTTACCGATCGGGGGGGAAGAACCTGTCATGCAGCGATTGTTTCACGTGAACTCGGGATTCCTGCCGTAGTGGGAACCGGAGACGGAACCAGGAAAATCAAAACAGGCGAATGGGTGACGGTATCCACGGCAGAGGGTGAAGAAGGGGTGGTTTACCAGGGAGTGGCCCGTTTCCGTACTGAGACTCTTTCGGCCGTTTCGGGTTTCCCCTTGAAAACGCGGGTAATGCTTAATTTGGGGCGTAGCGATCAGGCCTTCCAGCACTCCCTTTTGCCGAATGACGGAGTGGGGCTTGCCAGAATGGAATTCATGATCAGCTCGGGCGTGGGAGTTCATCCAATGGCCCTTGTTCACTTTGATCGGGTCAAGGATTCCGAAACAAGAAAAAAAATAGAGGAGCTGACCGAGGGATTTGATAAAAAAGAGGAATATTACATTCAGACCCTCTCAGAGCAGATCGGAACGATGGCCGCCGCCTTTTTCCCAAAACCCGTAATTCTACGGATGAGCGACTTTAAATCTAACGAATATTCGGGACTTCTGGGGGGAAAAGAATTCGAGGTCCATGAAGAAAACCCGATGATCGGCTTCCGAGGTGCGTTTCGCTATTCCCACCCTGCATTTTCGGAAGGGTTTCGACTTGAGTGTGAGGCGATCAAGCGTGTTCGGCTTGAGATGGGGCTTGAGAACCTGCGAATCATGGTTCCCTTTGTGAGAACAGTGGAGGATTCAAAAAACGCGATCCTTGAACTGGAAAAGAACGGACTTCGCAGGGGGGAATCAGGGCTTGAGATCTGGATGATGTGCGAGATCCCATCGAACGTGATTCTCGCCCGTGAGTTTCTGGAGCACTATGATGGGTTCTCGATTGGGTCCAATGACCTTACTCAGCTCTTACTGGGCGTCGATCGCGACTCGGAGATTCTTTCGAGTTTATTTGATGAGCAGGATCCCGCAGTGCGTTTGATGATCCGTTCTGTGATCGGTGCGGCCATAAGTGCAGGAAAGCCAATCGGAATTTGCGGGCAGGCCCCAAGCGATCGGCCGGAATTCGCAGCATTTCTCGTGCGTGAGGGAATTACCAGCATTTCACTCAGTCCAGATTCGGTTTTGCGAACACTGCCAATTCTGGAACGGGTTGAAAGAGGAGATTCGATATGAGTGAAATCAGGAAATGCAATGTCATCCTTGCTTTGGATCCTTTTGAGAAAGGCCTTGAGCCTTCAACTATTGCGCTAAAGGAGTTAAAGGCCTGGGGGCGAAAACTTGGTCCCCATGTTGAGGCGGTCCATGTGATTGATGAATCCGATCAGAATCCGGGTTTCAATCAGATCTACACCCGTGCCTATGATCTGTTGCACGAGCGAGTGAGGAAGATGAATCTCGGGGTTCCGATTCGGGTCAAGGTGATCTGGGAACACGGGGATTTACTTCAACATCCTGCACACACACTGGTGGATTATGCGAGGGAATCAAGAGCTGATTTGATCCTTGTTTCCTCCCACGGTCGAAAGTGGCTGAGCCGTATGGTGCTTGGGAGCTTTGCTGAGAAGGTTCTGATCGCCTCCCCGGTTCCCGTTCTGTTTTTCGGGCGTTCGCCCGATGCTCAGGACACCTGGAAGCGGGTTCTCTTTGCGACTGATTTTTCAGAAGCATCACGTCTTGCATTTTTAAAATTCATTCGGCAAATTCGCCCGATCAATCCCGAAGTCGTGATCCTTCACGTTGCTGAATATCCTAATTTTGTGACGGGCATGAGCCTTGCGGGGGTCGGGGCTTATTTGCCCGAAGCATATTGGAAAGTGATGAAGGAGTCACTGATTTCAGAAGGTGAGGCCTGGGTTGGACTTGCAGAGAAGGAATCAATCCGGGCCCGGGCAATCATCGAGGAGGGAAGCGGCGATGTGTCGCTTGCCATTCAAAGGGCTGCTGCAATGGAGCATGCATCCTTGATTGGACTTGCATCTACCCGTCCGGAACTCCATAAGATTGTGATGGGCAGCGTAAGCAATCGGATTTTCCGTTCTCCTTTCCATAGCGTTTGGGTGTGCGGTCCAAAAGCATTCGAATCGTTCGCTATGGGACAGCCAGTGACACAGGAGCAAAGCAGTCCCATTGACGGGACGAAAAACGCCTCGCCTCCATGACCAAGAGCCCCCGTTGTTATCCATATGGCATTGCGGGGTGGCACCGAATTTGCTTCCTCAGCAACCAGTGCGGGAATCATTTCCGTACCAAAGGAGAATTCCATGAAAAACGTACCCTCATTGATTGATCGAGCGATGACCCCGACCTGGGGAGCGCGTTCCGGCTTTAGAAATCTGTTGAATCTGCAAAAGAGGATGAATCGGATGCTTGATGAAACCCTAGGTCAGGACTTTGCGGACCTTCCTGTGATTGCGGAATTCGAACCCTCGTGTGATGTGGAGGAGTTTCCAACCCATTTCCTCTTCAGCATGGATGTTCCCGGCATTAAAAAAGAGAACATAAAGATCGAACTCAACAGTCAAAACGAGCTGTGCATCAGTGGCGAACGAAAAGAGGATCACGAAACCCGATCTGGGGGATTTTATCAAAATGAACGTTATTTTGGCTCTTTTCAGCGCATTTTCGCAATTCCAGCTGCAGTGAAGGCGGAACAGATCGAAGCACAGTGCAAAGACGGTGTTTTGCAGGTAGTGGTTCCCAAGGCCGAGGTGACAAAAGCCAAGCAGATCAAGATTTCAGAAGGCAAGCTCTGGAGTGAACGTCAATCCTCTTGAGTTTTCAGTTTGAATCCCGGGACCGGTTCGGATCTTCCCGAGAGGGGGGGGCCGCCGGTCCTGTTTCTTTTGGAGGAGGGATATGGAAAGGGCGAAATCTCGAAAGTTCAATGTTTTTTCGGTTCTTCTGATTTTTTGGCTTGCCCTGATGGTCAGAGAGGCATTCCGGCTACAGCCCCGGGTCGAGAGAATTCCATACAGCCGTTTTCTCTCCTTGATTCAGGAGAAAAAAATCCAGTCTGTCCGGGTTTTTGAAGATCGGATCGAGGGAGGATTCATCGTTCCCCCGCTGTTGGAAACCAAGAACTTTGTCACCACGAGGCTAGAGGATCCAGGACTTGTGGGTACCCTTGCAAATTCAGGAGTTCGGTTCGAAGCTGAAAAGGAAGGTTCTTTCTTGCGGGATCTGCTCACCTGGTTTGCTCCATTGATCCTTCTTGGATTTTTTTGGTGGTTTGTGATGGGAAGGCTGGGGCGAGGGCAGGCACAATTGAGCGGACTCGGACGGGCAAAGGCGAAGGTTTTTGTGGAACGAGACCTCAAGATTCGTTTCAAGGATGTAGCGGGTGTCGATGAAGCGAAACAGGAACTCCAGGAGGTGGTGGAGTTTCTCAAAAATCCTGCAAGTTATCAGCGATTGGGTGGTCGGATGCCAAAGGGACTCCTGCTCGTCGGACCTCCGGGTACGGGAAAAACGTTGTTGGCGCGTGCCGTTGCGGGTGAGGCAAATGTCCCTTTTTTCTCAATCAATGGTTCGGAATTCGTCGAAATGTTTGTGGGACTTGGAGCCGCGCGGGTCCGTGATCTTTTTGAGCAAGCACGGAGCCAGGCCCCGTGCATTCTCTTCATTGATGAAATGGATGCGCTCGGAAAAGCAAGGGGGATCAGTCTGGTGAGTGGAGGGGCCAATGACGAGAAGGAGCAAACACTCAATCAATTGCTCGCGGAGTTGGACGGGTTTGATTCCTCACAAGGGGTAGTACTGCTCGCGGCAACAAATCGCCCCGAGATCCTAGATCCCGCGCTTCTTCGCTCGGGTCGTTTTGACCGGCAAGTGGTGATTGACATGCCTGATCGGAACGGCCGTTCAGCGATTCTTGCAATTCACATGAAAAAGATCAAGGTTTCCTCGGAAGTTTCGACCGCGGTATTGGCAGGTCTTACCGCCGGATTTTCTGGTGCGGATCTTGAGAATCTGGTGAACGAGGCCGCTCTCATCGCAACCCGCAGAGGGGCTTTGGTAGTGGAGTCTCCCGATTTTACTTCTGGCATCGAGCGGATCATTGGAGGACTGGAACGGAAGAGTCGCGTGATGAGGCCCGAGGAAAAACAAAGAGTGGCATTTCATGAGATGGGACACGCAACCCTTTCGTTCGCCCTGGAGGAGGGAGCTACAGTCCATAAGGTCAGCATCATCCCGCGCGGAGTGGGGGCCTTGGGATACACCATGCGAAGACCAACAGAAGATCGCTACCTTCTGGATCGGACTGAGTTGGATTCCAAACTTGCAATCTTACTCGGTGGTAGGGCGAGTGAAACCGTTTTTTTCAAGCAGATCTCAACTGGAGCTGCAGACGATCTCGACAAGGCGACCGAAATTGCCCACTCCATGGTGACACGCTACGGAATGAGCAACGAATTGGGACTCATGACCTATGGAAAGCCTGCGAGTCCTTTTCTCCCGACTGGAGTGGCGGTGAGAAATTTTGACTACAGTGATGAAACTGCCCGAATGATCGATCAGGAGATTCTTCATCTCATTGAGCATGCTTTCAGTCAGGCGGTTAAGCTTGTTCGAAATCATGAGGGATTCATCCGGCATGGAGCAGGTTTGCTGATGGAACAAGAGGTGTTGGATGAACAGGAACTGAAGGCGCTTTGGATCAAGCACAAAAAACCAGAGATTCCCGGTTCCGAAAGTCTGGCACCCTCCTTGCTAGTCTGATGTCTGTTGTCCGGGCCGTTTTGGGTTTGGCTGGATCATATCGGGGGTGTCGAGATTTAACTCCACATCCAATCAAGCGCCATCCCTATGCCCGGGGCGGAATACGTGGTTTGTTCCGCAGGTTGTGGAAATCGCAACTGAGGGCCGTCCCTTGAGAGAGGGGCGGCCTTCTGTTGTGGAGTTCATTTCCGTCTCACAATCCATGTACGGATCTTCGAATCCAGTACCGAAAGCGGCAGGGCGCCATCCTTCAGAATTTCATCATGAAAGTCGGCATCGGAGTAATTTGGCCCCAATTCATTTTTTGCGAGGGATTTTAGTTCCTGGATTTTTAGTTCTCCAAGCTTGTAGGAGAGTGCCTGGCCCGGAATGGCCATGTACCGCTCGACTTCAGAGACGATTCCCTCCTCATCCATCGGTTCATGTTCCATCGAATAGCGGATCGCCCGTTCCCGCGACCATCCCTTCCAATGGATTCCTGTATCGACTACAAGTCGGATTGCACGATGCATCTCGTACTCAAGACGGCCCACCCGGGAATAATGATCCTGGTACAGCCCAAGGTCCTTTCCAAGGCTCTCCGCATACAGTCCCCAACCCTCCACGTAGGCATTATTGCCTGTGAATCTTCTGTAGCGGGGAAGGTCAAGTTCCTGCTGCAGGGAGATCTGAAAATGATGTCCCGGAATCGCCTCATGCAAAAACAAGGCTTCCATGCTCTTTTTCGCGTATTTTGAGGGATCAGGAATGGGAACCCAGAAAATTCCCGGACGGGAGCCATCCGCGCTTGGATTCTGATAAGCTTCACCCGAGGTCTCTGCTTTAAACTTTTCCACCTCTCGAATCTCGAATCGCGCTTTGGGCAGCATTCGGAAGTGGGCAGGTATCGCAGGCGCGAGCGTTTGGTGGATCCGTTCATAGGCTTCCATCACGGACTCATGACTTCGGAAAGGAAAAAGGGCGGGATTGGTACGTACACTTTTGTAAAAATCCCCAAGGCTTCCCTTGAAGCCCAGTTCTTTTTTGATTGCCTCGAACTCTTCCTTGATGCGGGATACCTCACGGAGGCCGATCATCATGATTTCATTCGGAGTCAGAGGGGTAGTAGTGTGACTTCGAACGAGGGCAAGATAATTTGCGCGGCCTCCCGGAAGTGCTGAAATTCCGGAACTCTTCCGACACGCCGCCAGGTATTCTTGTTCGACAAATTTTACAAAGTCCTGATAGGCGGGGAGCACATCTTTCCGGAGAATCCCCTCGTATCTGCCCTGAATTGCGATCTGCTCGGATTTCGGAATGGCGGGTGGAAATTTCCGAAGCGGTTTGAAGAAAGCATTTTCATCGGGTCCGAGAGCAAGGAGCGACTTCAAGTTTTTCAGCGCCTTTTGTGCAAGTGACTTTGGCACAGTGATGCCCCGCTCCATGCCAAGGCGCATGCGTTCTTGCATGGCCTTCAGATAGGGAGAAACCTGTTTCAGCCGCAGCATGAAGTTTTCATAGTCCCGAGTAGAGTCAAAAGTCACATAACTGCTTCCGGAAGCAAGCTCGGCGAAATCAATGGGAAAGCTCCGGAATTGGTTGAACGGAGCCAGATCATGGAGATCTGCCTTGAGTAGGTTGAGCTGGTTTTGGAGCTCCTCCTCGAAGGTCATGCAGGACAACAATTCTTTTTCGGGGAGATCACGACACCCGAGGTTGCGTATTTTCTTTAGGCCGCTCTCGGCAAGGAGTTCCTCTTTTTTCCTGTGTTCCGGAAGGATCGAAATGGGGAGTTCGGAATCGTAACGATGGTCCCCGATCGAGGTGGCAAAAAGAGGATCCAGCTTCAGAGTTTCCTCAAAATATTCATCCAGTATGGAATTCAACTCCGCAACTCTGGGTTCAAGAATTCGATTCCGGATTCCCGAGGAACTGCATGCACTCAAGCAAAAAAGGACAGGAAGAAGCAAAGAAAGTTTCATTGTTGGAAGGCTAGCGGAAGGAGCAGGGGCTTGCAAGCCTGGATGCCCGTTTCACTCCCCTTTGAGCGCATCAATCGGATTCAGTTGAGCCGCACGTCTTGCAGGCCAGAGTCCGAAAACCATTCCTATTAGGCTTGAAAAGATGAAGGAGCCAAGTACTGCTGCAGGAGAAATTGAGGTTGTCCAACCTGCAACAAGAGAAACGAGGAGTGCCGTTCCTGAGCCGGCAAGCACTCCCAGAACGCCCCCGATCACGCCGATTGCTGCTGACTCCACCAGAAACTGCAGGAGGATGTCACCCGAGGTGCCTCCAATGGCTTTTCGTAGACCGATCTCCCGGGTCCGTTCAGTGACCGACACAAGCATGATATTCATGATTCCGATTCCACCCACGAAGAGAGAAATCCCTGCGATGACCAGTAAAAGAAGGGACATGGTTTTGCTGGTTTCCGAAAGGGCGGACTGCAGATCCGCCATGTTGAAGATACGGAAGGCTTCCTCGGTTTGAGAGGGGGGGATGTCATGGCGTGAACGAAGAACCGAATCGATTCGGTTCTGTGCGACACCCATGTCAGCTCCTTTTTCGATCTCGACCTCGATAAAATCCAAAAATGATTTTCCGAAGAGCCGGAACATCGCCGTGTGAAGTGGAACATGAATCTGGTCATCGCGATCCCCGAAAGAGCTTGCCCCTTTTTCTGGTAGCATTCCGATCACCCTCATTGGAATTCTGTTCACCTTGATTGTCTTTCCGACCGGGTTTTCCAATCCAAAGAGCTCTCTTGAAACCGTCGCTCCGATCACCGTGACAAGTGCACGGGATTGGTTTTCATCATCGGTAAAGTAGCGGCCGACGACAGGAATGAGTGCGTGCATCCTGGCGTAAAGGGGTTGGGTGCCGAAAACCTGTGTGGCGGCGTTCTTTTCCTGCCAGGCTACCCTTTGATTGTTGGCTTGAACTACGCACCCTGTTTGTTTTGCCTCAGGCACCCGGAGAAGTATTGCCTCGGCATCCTCTTTTGTGATCTTCAGCCAATCGCTTTCCATGGTCACCCCGCCGATCCGGATCGCAGCGGGGCGCACACTCAGGAGATTCGAGCCAAGAGAGGAGAGTTGGGTTTCGATGGCCTCCTGAGCCCCCTTTCCAATCGCCAGCATGGCGATCACAGCGGCAACACCGATCAGAACCCCGAGAGTGGACAAAACGGTTCGAAGTTTGTTTGCGATCAGCGTTCGCCCTGCCTGCTTGAAGAGTTCGAGATAGCGGTTTCCATCTTTTGCCATCTGAAAAACGGTTTTTTTTCCGTGGATTTCGGGAATCGGGTTTTGCTCACTCTTCCTAAGGTCGGATTCGATTCTCCCGTCGCGGATGGTGATGATGCGGTTCGCGGCATTCGCAACATCAGCTTCATGGGTCACGAGGATTACGGTCATTCCTTCGAGGTTCAGCTCGCGAAGCAGGGAAAGAATTTCAG
The DNA here is from genome assembly GCA_018969905.1 of Bdellovibrionales bacterium. Lineage (GTDB taxonomy): Bacteria > Bdellovibrionota > UBA1018 > UBA1018 > CAIMNF01 > CAIMNF01. The sequence goes on along the minus strand of JAGWXK010000035.1, from coordinate 11,446 downwards.
CCGAGCTTCTGGTATCGAGGTTGCCGGTGGGTTCATCCGCAAGAATGATTCGCGGCGACTGGATCAGGGACCTGGCGATTGCAACGCGCTGTTGCTGTCCACCCGAGAGTTGAGCGGGTCTATGTTCCATCCGGTCCCCGAGCCCCACCCTTCGCAAAAGACGTTCTGCCGGAGCGAGGGGCATGGAGCGGATGGAGTAGAGCAAGGGAAGAGAAACATTCTCGAGTGCGGAGAGTCGTGGTAGCAGATGGAATTGTTGAAAGACAAAACCCAGGGTTTCACGTCTTGCACGCGCAAGATTGCGTTCATCCAGGGATTGAACCTCCTGTCCGTCCAGGAGATACGACCCGGAATCCGGACGGTCAAGCAGCCCCATTACATTCATGAGTGTGGATTTTCCTGATCCGGAGGGGCCCATGATTGCAACGAATTCTCCCGCTCCGACGGTAAGGGAGATTCCCTTCAGAATGGGGATTCGCTGATCGCCGAGGGGATAGGATTTTAGAATGTTCTTGAGTTCGATCAGCGGTTTCATTTCAATGCCGGGTCCGTCCACCGCCCATCGGGCTGAAGGGGTTGCGTGGAAGAGAGGCGCCTTTTGCTTCAAGGGGTTTCAGATCCTGCACCCAAAGAGTCTGGTCGGTCTTGAGGCCCTCCAAAATGAGGGTGCTTGTTTCGTTGCTTCCACCCGCTTTGACAGGAGTGCAGGGTGTTTGCTCGGGTAGTTCCGTACCTCTGATCCGCACACACGCCTTGCCGTCCACGGATGAAAGCGCCTCGTTTGGAATTGTGATCGCATCGGGAATCTCACTAAGGATGAATTTTACGTTTGCCGTCATTCCGGAGAGCATCGTTTCCGGGCTTTCCTCGGGCAGCACATCCACAATATAGCTTGTGACATTGTTCACGGTTCTGGCATCAAAACCACGATGCACGGCTTTTCCCTTCAGGATGTTTTTCGGATATGCATCAAGAAGGATTTCGGCTTTTTGTCCAAGATTGACTTTTGAAATCGAGGTTTCATCCACCTGCGCCTTGATGGTGAGTCGATCCGACATCACCAGGATCCCGTCGCTTGCATTGAAGGATTGTCCGGGCTCGAAGCTTCTCAAAATGATCATTCCGTTGATCGGTGCATAGATCGGAGTGGGTTTGTAGAATTTCTCCCATTGGGAAAGTTCTTCGGGGCTTTCGGCACGGGCGGAATCAAGAAGGGCTGCTCGTTCGGTAGTGCTGATCCAGGCCAGAATTTGACCCTTCCAGACCTTCTGCCCCTCGCGCACCAGGATCTTCTCGATTCTTCCCGCCACCGGTGATTTGATCACCAGACGGTTTTCCGGAGAAACGGTGCCTGTGGCTACGATTGACTCAACGAAAACCCGCTTTTCCACCGGTACTTCATGGTAGGTTACCTTAGGTTCGGCTTTCCGACCGAACCAAAGGTAAAAAGCAATCCCGAAGAGGGGTGCGGCGAGGATGACGAGGATCAGAACATTCCGTCTGCGGTTTTGTATCACGGGAGGTCTCCTAGGCCCTGGATCTGGCGATAACTACCCTCAGCGATGATCCGATCGCGTTTGCTGGCAAGCGCATTCTTTTGCCGGGTGATGAGGTCTGTTTCAATGATGTCCCATTGCTCGAACATGAGAAGTCCGTGATTGTAGCGTTTTCGTGCAATCGTCGCGCGAATGGTGGCTGCGGTTTTGAGGTTGGTATCGACTTTCAGCCTCTGGATCGATTGTTGGAAGACGAAAAGCGCTTGTCTGAGACCCGAAAGGGTTTCGAAATCAACAGCGTTACGGGTTTGAGCCGCTGACTCCTGCAGGGCTCCCGCACTTCGAAGGTCCCGAAAGGTGCTGAGCCCGCTGAAAAGCGGAATCGTGAGTGCAATCCCGAATCCCAGATTCCGGTTTTCGCGCAAAGTTGGCTGGGTTCCGAGATAACTCAGACTTCCGCTTAAATCGAGGCTCGGGATGAATCCACTGCGAGCAGATTCGAATTGGGCGTCGGCGAGCTCGATTCGTGCGGATTGTGTCCGATGGGCGGGTGTCAGAAGGAGCAATTTTCTTGCGTCGGCCTCATCGGGAGGTGCGGAGATCGGAACTTCGCCCTCTGCCATCACCTCGGTCGAATCGAAGCCGATCACATGAGAGAGGTTTTGTGCGGCGATCACTGCCTGATCCCTCGCCACGCGTTCATCGTACTCTGCTTGCTCCAGCAGACTTTTTGAAAACTGGTAGGATCCCTCGTTTTCTCGTCCGGATTCATATTGGGCCCTGACCAATCGCTCGTTTTGAGCGCGTCGCTCCCGGATTGCCCGTGTGAGGAGAATGTTTTCCCTTGCATAGAGGGCCTGTGCAAACGCCTGCCTGAGTTGAAAGCTCACTTTCGCGCGTACTGAATCGAGAGCCGCCCTCGCGATTTCAAGATTGGCCCTGGCTGTGCGGACCCTTGCGCGGTCCCGAAGACCTGAGAACAGATTGTACGAAACCCCGATTGAACTCAGATACTGGGGGTCCACCGTACGTTTTGGGTCATTATTGCTCACTCCCAGGGAGGCATTCACACTGGGAAAAAAAGCTGAGTAGGATCCTGCCACAAGTTCCTCCTGGGAACGCAAGCTTTCCTGGGCCGAAAGCAGCTCCGGATTCGAGATCGCAACCGATTCCAGGCAGAACTGATAAGAGACGGGATTTGCCGGAGGATTTGCCGCGTGGACAACAGCAGGCATGAGTAGCAAAATAGCCATCCGGAACATGAAATTCACTCTAGCATTATTCGCCGACCTTGGGTAAAAATTCCCTTATGAATTCAACACTGAAAAATAAGCTTCACGACTCGCTTGTTGAGATCATCCGAAAGACCTCGGCTGAACTTCCGGACGATGTTTTCGAAGCCATTGAGGCCGGACGGAAAGTAGAGCAGTCGGGGTCCTCCGCGAAGTATGCCATGGACATCATTTGTGACAATGTGGGGATTGCAAAGCGTAAGTCGCAGCCTCTTTGTCAGGATACCGGCACAGTTCTTTTTTATGTTTATTTTCCTCAAAAAACAGACTTCGCGGAACTGCAAAAACTGATCCGCAAGGCGGTCGTTACCGCCACAAAAAAAGGCTATCTCCGTCAAAACAGCGTGGATTCGATCACAGGAAAAAACAGTGGAAACAACATTGGTCCGGGGGCCCCTGTGATCCATGCCGAGCCCTGGAAAAAAGATGAGTTCGAGATCAAGCTCATGCTGAAGGGTGGGGGCTGTGAGAACGTGGGCGCTCAGTACAGCCTTCCTGACTCCCGGGTAGGTGCCGGCCGCGATTTGAAGGGTGTGGAGAAATGCATTCTTGATGCCGTACAAAATGCACAAGGAAAGGGATGCGGGCCCGGGATCCTTGGTGTTTGTGTCGGGGGCGATCGGGGAACGGGGTATGCGGCCTCCAAAGAGCAATTTCTTCGTAAGATCGGAGATCGTAACAGGGATGCTACCCTTGCGGCCCTGGAGGCGAGAATCACCGAGGAGGCAAACCAGCTTGGAATCGGGCCCATGGGATTTGGCGGAAAGACCACTCTTCTTGCAACCAAGGTGACTGCAATGAATCGGGTTCCAGCTTCATTTTTCGTGAGTGTTTCTTATATGTGTTGGGCCTTTCGAAGGCAGGGTGCCCGTATCAACAAAAAGGGAGAGATTCAAAAATGGCTTTATTAGAGAAGATCGATGGGGCCTATCAGTTGACCGAACCATTTACCGAGGAAAAGGTGAGGACTTTGCGAGTCGGTGACATGGTGGAGATTACAGGTGAGCTCCTGACCGGACGGGATGCTGTACATAAGTGGCTTGATGCCGGCAATGAACCTCCTCAGGCAGAGGTGCGCTTGAGAAACGCGATCATTTATCATTGTGGTCCGGTGATGATGAAAAAAGGAAAAAAATGGGTGGCAACTGCGGCGGGTCCCACCACTTCCATTCGCGAGGAGCCTTATCAGGCGAAAATCATCGAAAAATTTGGCTTGAAAGCCGTGATCGGAAAGGGTGGCATGGGGGAGAAAACCAAAAATGCTTGTAAGACCTTTGGTTGCGTATACCTGCATGCCGTCGGTGGCGCCGCGCAGGTTTTGGCTGAGAGAATCGTCTCAGTCGATGGGGTTTACGGACTGGAGGAGTTCGGCAGTCCTGAGGCGATCTGGAAGCTGAAAGTCGAACGGTTTCCGGTGGTGGTCACGATCGATGCTCATGGGAATTCTTTGCATCAGGAAATCGAGGCGGAATCAGGCGAAAAGCTCAAGGAAATGGTTTCCAAAATCGGAAAGTAGTCGATCGATCACCAATGTTTTGTTCGGAAGGGTCGAATCCGTTCACCTGTGAGGCTTTCAAAGAATTCTCTCAGGTCATCCGGGAGGTCGCATTCAAACTCCATGAATTTACCTGTGGAGGGGTGCCTGAATCTTAGACCTGCAGCGTGGAGTGCGTGACGCTTCAATAAGAGTCCTGCTTCTAATTCCCGATAACGCGAGGACTTGGTCGTTTCTTTTTCTATTGCTTCAAAATCATCAAGATCCAGATCCAGTTTTTGTTCCCCGATGAGGGTTCCTTCATCGGGCATGCCGGCCTCTTCTGACTCCTCCCGGGCAACTTCCTTGTTTCCTTCAAGAAGAATGAGGACGTCTTCTTCACTCATTCCGTACACTTTGTCTCCAACGAGTGGGTGCCCCGCGATTTCCGCGTGCACACGAATCTGATGCTGTCGACCCGTTTTTGGAAAGCAGGCACTCAGGGTGAAGGTTCCCTCTTTGCCCTCGCGGGTTTCGATGGTCTCAAACAGGGTTTCCGATGCAAGACCCCCTGCCTCAAGGGAAAGGGGCTCCATTTTGATTCCAATGATTGCCCCTCTGGGCTTGCCGATCGGAGTTTCAATTTTGAATCGACTTGATTCAGGTTTGCCCCGAAGAATGGACAGGTAATATTTTTCTGTTTCCCGATTTCGGAACTGAAGGGTTAACGCATTGCATGCGTCTTTGGATTTCGCGAGAAGAAGAATTCCGCTTGTCTCTTTATCAATGCGGTGAACCAGAAAAAAGTTTCTCTCGCGCTCCAACTCAAGTTTGAATCCGTCCGTCTTCAAGTGAGTGAGAAGAGTGTTGAAGAAAAACCTTCCGGCAGGATGGACGGGTAGGTTTGGAGGTTTGTTCAAAACAAGAATGTCCTGGTCTTCATATAAAATCTTATAATCAAAACTCACTTCTGGTTCCGGTTTCTTTATTGAGATTAGCTCAACAATGTCACCTGCTTGCAAAGAAAAGCTCGCCTTGATTCTTCCTAGCTTTCGATGTTTTGAGTTTTCCCGAATCACACGGATTGCGCCCGAATCAATAATCCTTTTTAACTTTTCTCTCGAGCGACGGGTGTAGCGGTCCATCAGAAATCGATCCAGTCGGATGCCGGATTGATTCGGCCCCACGGAATGTGTCACGCGATATTGTTTTCCGCTCAGGGTTTTTGTGGTGTCACTCATAAATAAAAAGGTTTGCGATTTCCTTATTTGTTTCTTACGCTTTTCCTGGGGTTTTAAAAGGGGGAAAAATGAAATCCATATCTTTGTTCGTCGTTTTTGCCGTTTTCTGCCTGGTTCCGGGAGAAGGCCGGGCCGGTCCACTTGTCGTGATCGAGCCATCCACGAAAATCGTACAATATGAAAAGGCCGCCACTCCGGAAGAGAGTGCTCGCCGTTTTTTAATGGATTCAGCAGGTGAGCTTGGATTGAGCAGTGACCTTTCTGATCTTGTCCTCGAGTCGGTGACTCAAAGCCCGGCAGGCTTCGTGGTTCGCTTTCAACAGAAACTGAATGGTCTGCTGGTGGATCGCGCAAGTCTCGCGGTTTCACTTTCAAAGGAGCTGCGGCCCCTCACTTATGTGAATTCTGTGGTGCCGGTATCCCAGACCATGATGCTCCTGAACGAGAATGGCTCCGCCCGATTCAAGATCAGCAAGAACGAGGCGATCGCAAAGGCCTATTCCCACCTGAAGCTTACGGCTTCTCCCGTAAAACAGGAAGTGGTTTCCAGGATCAAATTTCATCAGGGTTCATTTAGAACTGTTTATCAGATCCGGATTTCCGCTCCCCTGGATCGCCGATACGCATGGGAGCTTTTGATGGATGCCAATACGGGAAAGATCTATCGCTCGATGAATTTGATTCTCAATCATCGTGAAAAGAATGCGGCAATTCGCACCAATGTGTTTGATCCGAATCCGACGATTCGCTCTGGTAAGGCGATGGATTCCGTCACCGGGTTTTCAGACAACAACAATGCAGATTCTCCTTTTTTCCAAAGCATGTTGACCCAGGTGAGTCTTGAGGATCTTACCGAACAAAACGGGAAATTCATTCTTGCCGGCCCCAATGTCGTGATCGTGGATTCCGATTCACCCAGGAATCCGGAATGCAGTTTTCGAGGTGACCTACTTACCCTCAAACGCAGCGATCCCTGTTTTGATGCTGTGAATGTCTACTACTTTATTGACAAGTCGATGAAGTATTTGAATGGGAAGCTTGGATTCGATCTTCATCCTCTTAGGTATCAGGGGGGGATTCGTGTAGATCCGCACGGAGTAAATGGGGATGACAATTCCTACTACAGCTCTTTTTCGGATCAGCTTGCCTTTGGGCAAGGCGGAGTTGACGATGCTCAGGACCATGACGTGATCATACATGAGCTTGGGCACGCTCTTCATAACTGGATCACAAACGGGCACCTCTCCCAGGCCGAAGGGCTGAGTGAGGGCTCGGGAGATTATTGGGCTGCTTCTTACGGGCGTCAATTCATGAAGCCCGGCCATGTGGCTTATCAATGGACTTTTTCATTTGACGGACACAACTCCTTTTGGCCTGGACGATCCGTGGGCGTGACCAGTAAATATCCTGCCGGAGCGACCGGAGGAATTCACAGTGCAGGCCAGCTTTGGGCCACGACATGCATGGAGATTTACGATGAAATCGGCAAGGAAAGGGCCGATAAACTGTTTTGGACGGCGCTTTCGGCTCTCGATGAGGGTTCAAATCAGGCGGATGCTGCAAGATCTTATGTTGTCGCAACGCAGCAGCTTTATCCCGAGCTCACGGAAACTGTATTGAGGAAATTCAGGAATCGGGGCTATCCGGTTCGCTAAGCCAGCGGGTTTGTAAAACAGGTCGATGGGAATTTCTCATCGACCTGTTTTTTTTTTTTGGGGCTCAATACTTTCGGGTCATCAGAAAGTGGATGACTTCTTTTGCTCCATCGATGGTGTAGCCGAATTTTTTCTGCATATTCTCAAGAGTGAGTCCCGCAAGTTTCGCTCCCTCGGAATTCGGGTCATCATGGTCAGTTCCAAATTGCTTCAATGCTAGGTTCATCTTTTGCAACAAATTCTTCTGACTCTCGTAGAAGTGTTTCTCCATCTTCAATCGGAGCTCCGGAAACACCTTGAAATAGTCAATCGGCTCTTTCGGATGATCCAGTACCCAGGCCCCGATCTGAGTGATCAGGTTCTGGCGAAACAGGGTTTTCTGATCCGCATCCGACGGGGCTCCAATGATGGACTCAAACTCTTGCAGGAGTGACTGGTCCGGATCTTCGTAACCACCGGTGATCGGGTTTTTCATTTTTTCTTTCTTGAGAAGGGAAGAAAGATGATTGATGTACTTCTTCAAGAAATCACCCCACTGGCGCGTATCGTAGAGACCCAGGCACTCCCTGATTTCCCGATCGATCAGTACGGCGTACTGGTCAAGAACCGTTTCAATGAATTTTTCATGATCATGATAGCCGTCCACCGAATCCTGGCGCAAAAACTCATACTCTGTGGTTCGTTTTACAAATTTTCTCAGCTCCTGAATCACGGAAAGAGGAGACAGGGTCTTGAAATCCGTATTTTGTGCGGCATCGATCAATACGGACTTGAGCTCCCGTGCCGATGCACCGGTTCGCCCTTCGTAATACAGCACGTTGGAATATTCCTCTTCAAGCTTGTGAAGAGCGACTTTCAAATGCTTGCGCTCCTCCTGTGTCAGTCTTTCAGGGAGATCTCCATTTTCATAGATCTTCATTTTATCGAGCGGTGTAAGTTTTTCGATCGCAGAGGAAAGCTCGCTCGGATACCGGTCGTGGTGGGGCTTCTTCAGGCGGGTCAGCACCGCCCAGAGAGCAATGGTCCAGCCAGTGTGCGGTGTGACTGATTTTTCACCGGCAATGGACTTCAAGAGGGGGTCATAAATCTCGCGCTCCTGGGAGACCTTGAGGAGGTAGGGTACTTTCACCAGTTCGATGCGGCCCTTGAAACTGCTGAAGTCCGGGTACTCCTTGAAGGCATCGAGCTGAAGCTCATTGGATGAACCGATCAGGATTGAATCGAAGTGAAGAATGCTTTGCCCCACTGTTACCTTGGATGTCTCGGTTGCCGTCAAAAGGTATTTGAAAGTATCGATGTGGCGTTTGAGCAGATCGTTGTAATCAATCATGCCCCGATTGGCATCTGGAAGATCACCGCTCAATGAAAAAAGGTTGATTCCCTGCAGGCTGGCCGGCAGCTGGGAGAGAGACCGATTCATTGTGAGTTGCTGGTAATGGGCATCCACGTGCATCTGTGGTTCGACGGTGATGAGACCGCTTCGGTAAATTCTCGAAAGGTAAAACCGTTCCACGCGGATGTGTTTGAGCACTTGTCCATAGTCGCCCTGATAGTTCGTAAGGAGCGCTTGGAAAATCAGGTGGTCCCGGTGGGAAAGCCCACCCGATCCCAGGCGCTCCGGGATTCTGAAGTCATATCCTGTCAGAAATTTATTTCGTTCCTTTTCCGGAATCAGAAGCAGGGGATGGTCCCGCATTTCGCTTGGAATGATGCAGGCAATCTCTTCATCGGAGAGGTATGCATAGCTTGAGATCTGGGCTGATTTTTTTTCCTGATCCCCACGGATTCCGAGGCTTCCGCGGGTGATCTTATCGATCGGAAAGATCCAGGAGAACGAGTACAGTGCACCTTCGGGAGTCTTGGAATAGGCGCTCATGCCATCCATCAATGAGGAAATGAGGGTGCTTTTAGCGCTCCCGTTCGGACCATGTAGCAGGATCATCCGGTTGTTCTGTCCAAGATTCGAGAACGCCCGTAGAATCTGGTAGATTTGGTTTTGAACCCGCTCAAGCCCGATCACCTTATTTTGGAAAACATGGAACATGTGCCCTGTTTTTCCGAAATGATCCATCATGTCCGCGGCGTAGTGGGCCGAACCCCTGATGTGGATTTTCGGGGCATTCTCGACAAGCTTCAGGTACTCCTCGAACGAGAGGGTTTGGAGATTTTCCCTGAAGCCGGCTTTTACTTTCTCTGAAATTTGATGGAGGTTCATGGTTTAAGATCCTTTGCTGTGGTCAGGTTGCGCAGTCCCGCCCGTACGATCAATCTGACTCCTTCGGCCCTTAAAAACGCGCGGGCGGCATCCATGCGAGCGGTTGAGAATGTTCCGCTCGACTCAAGCCAGTTCTGCTCAAGAGCGAGAATCTCATTGATGAGGGACTCGATCTGACCGGCGTTTCTGAAACGGATGATTTGAATGGGAAGAAGGGGGCCTTCAATGAGTGCGCGCTCCACCGGATGGAGTGGAAGCAGATCGTTAAGATCGGGAGGAAGAGGCGTCTCCTCCCACTCCTCAAAATCGTCCACCGAGCCCGGGAAGTGAATGATCGAACTGGAAAGAGTAATGTCTCTCGTGAATAGGGCGGGATCCACAGAATGTTCCTGTACAAGATGCAGATGCAAACGACGAACCGAATTGACGATGTCTCCCCAGATCATGCGTCTGTTGCCCGGATGATTCTTGGCGAGAGGGGAATTTGATTTCGATATTGAATCAGTTTCTGAAGGAGCGTCTCGTCGTGGAAAGGCCGCTCGATTTTTTGGGGTTCTTTGAGCGTCGCCCCTTCGGGGGTATGGGTTCGAAGAAGTTTCTTCGGACTCAGCGAGTGTTGAACCATGGCTTCCATGGAAGAAAAAGAGGATAAATCCTTCAGATCGGATTTGGGCTGATTGATACGGCCCTGCTCAAGATCGCTCCAGGAGAACAACATCAGTTTACGATCCATAATCCTCTTTCCACCGCTCCGGAATGATCTTCCGAAATATTCCAGTCCCTGCGGGATGCACCCATCCGGGTCAGTTTGAGTTCATCCAATTTTTGAAGTCCCAGTTCGAAGAGATTCCTTGAGCGCAAAGGCCGCTCAATTTCAGAGTTGAGAAAGCCACCGCCAAGGATCAGAAACTGAAACACCTGCTGATTCCAGCGAAGAGGAGCAAAGAGAACTTCACCCTCAGATCCCGTAAGGATTTGCTTTTTTTGAAGTTGGGTGAAGTGCCCGTTGAAGCGCCAATCCAATGCGGCGAGGGAACCCTGAAGAGGGCGATCATTCTCGAAACACACGAGCATCACACCGGAAATTTTATTTTGGCTTAGGGCGTAATCCACCTGAGACACCTTTCTAGCATAGCTGATCGGGCCTGGATTTGACATCTGTCAAGTATCAGACGGAACCTTCCCTGCCACTGACTCGGGAAGTTTACTGATGGGGTCAAGAATTCCATTTAAAAACAAAGGGGTATCTTCTTCTCCGAAGGCTTTGCTTAACTCAATGATCTCGTTGAGGGTGACGGAGGCTGGAACATCCTTGAAATACACGAGTTCGGCGGTACCAATCCTAAGGAATGCCTTTTCAATCGAGCCAAGACGCTCCATCTTCCAATTGGAAGCATGGGATGAAATCAGGGCATCGATGCTTCGCAATTCCTTGAGGCAGGTTTGAATCAGTCGCAGTGCGTAATCAAAGGAGTGCTGGAACTCTCCGAAATGTTCGGAGTGTTTTTTGAATTCTGATTCAATTTGTGATGGGCTGAGATCCTGCTCATGGTCCCGGTCAAACCGGTAAAGAAATTGGAACGCAAGCTCCCGGGACTTCTGCCGAGGGGTCAGGTGGGGATTGGCTGTGCTCATGTATCTGCCTCATTCAAGAATGGAAACGCCAAGTTCTCCCGCTCCTTTACCTCGGCCCTGATCTGTGGGGAAATCTGGTTCAAGTCGGCTACGAATTCCTCAACATCCCGGAATTCACGATAAACGGAGGCAAAACGCACATAAGCCACCTTGTCGAGTTTGTGGAGGGCTGCCATCAGCATCCCACCGATACTGTTTGAGGGAATTTCCTTCAAGCCGTAACTTTGGATTTTCTTCTCAATTTCTGTTACCGCAGCCTCAATCTGGCTGCCGGTAATGGGGCGTTTTTGACAAGCTTTTTGCAAGCCCGCCACGATCTTATCCCGCAAAAAAGGTTCACGCCGACCGTCCTTTTTGATGACATTGGGCATGAATTCCTCGATCCTCTCGTAGGTGGTGAAGCGCCCTCCGCACTCAGAGCATTCCCTTCGTCTGCGG
>JAGWXK010000034.1 GCA_018969905.1 Bdellovibrionales bacterium | reverse complement strand
CAACCGATCCTGGATGGGCTAAAACCTCTGAAGAGGCTTTCCTCATGAACTGGGAAAAAATCAGACCACGCTGACCCGCCTCCAGAGTTCATGCAGGTTTTCCTCAGTTTCCTCCGGATACCCTGAACAAAAACCGATTCTTCGGGCCGGGCCGCGCGACTCGGTGAAATCTTCCGGAGAAAGTACGAACATGGTTTGGCCGGGGGCCCGACTTTCAAGCCACTTCCAGGCAAGCTCCATGTCGGGAGTGGAATAAAGAATACCGGAATCCTCATTGTGAGCCCATGACCGCCCCTCCAAGAAAACCCGGATCATTGAAACACGAGCACCCGTTCGAGCCCCACCCACCAAATTTCTTGGTGCAAAAACAGAACGAACCCATGCGGACGGGGAGGCCTCCTTTCCAAGTGCGAGATTCAGGAAATGCACACCGAACTCGGCGCACCCGGAACCCTCTCCATTCAGAATTCGATGTCCTCCTCCATAGTGATGGAAACTTCCAAATTTCATCCAGAAATGAAGCTCTTCATCAAGAATTCCACCACGATCACCTGAAATTGGAACACATATGGTTTTCAAGCGCCCACGTGTTTTCGCCCATTGAAGTTTCGAGTACGCATCCCGGGCATCGTCTAAGGCTCCAGGAAAATCATAGAAGAATGTTCCAAGCCCCACCTGATCCCGTATCACCCCGAGGGAGGATCGATTCCGGTTCGTGCGTGACATGCCCGTAAGAACATGCCGACCTCCTTGAGATTTCGGAGACTGTGTCTTGATCTCGATATAAAAGTGTCCGATCGGCGCCGGATCCTGAATCAAGTGATTCACCAGGGTATCCCGCAGAAGGCCACGCGGAGAACCCCAATCAAGAGGTCTCGGGGGAGGAATCACATGAAGCTTGAAGAACGACTCCATTCAGCCCTCCCCCCTTCTCAGCCAGAGAGATCTCCATTCATTTTTTTGATCTTTGATGACGGAAAATCGGTTCCCTCCGCTCTGGTAGGCTTCGATGACCTCCAATAGATCGGATTCAATCAAACCGGATAAAACCAGCTCCGCATCCGCGCCAAGGCAGGCCTTGATCTCGCTTGAAAACCTGATGAGGATAGGGCGCAAAATATTTGCCAGCAGAACATCCACCTGGCCCTTCCTCAATTCCGAGGGAATGGCCTCTGAAAAAGTGACCCGCTCCAAAACCCCATTCAATTCAGCATTCTCTTTCGCATTCTCATTGGCAAGAGGATCGACCTCTACGCAATACACGCGCGCGCCTTGAAGAGCCGCAGCAATTCCAAGGATCCCGGACCCAGACCCGAAATCCAAGACCACCTTTCCTGAAAGATCTCCAAGTCCGGTCAGAATCTTGAGACAAAGCTGAGTGGTTTCGTGGGTACCTGTTCCAAAGCCCGCCCCCGGATTGATCGCAATTATCCCGGCGGTGTTCTTGGATTCACGCGCCCTGACCCATTCCTCGCTCCAAGGAGGAAGGACCTTGAGCCTGTCATTGACCTCGATGCCGGTGAAAGCGGCTTTCCAGGTCGCATTCCAATCCTGCTCCTCCTCTGCGATCACCCGCGCGGAAGCTGAAATGATGTATTCCCGAAAAAGCCAATCACGGGCGGCATTAGCGGAGATCTCATCATGAAAATACGCAAGCATCTTCAAACATGACTCATGCGAAAGCCAATCGCGCTCATGCGGAGCAAGGCCTTCATCCAGAACCCAGGACTCGGTCTCATACCCCCGGGCATGCGCCTCCTCCGCAAGAAGAACGCCCTCGGTAACACCGCAGAAAGAAAACTCTCCAGATTCCGGAATCTTCAGGTCAGAGCAAAAATCATTGAACCTTGCAAGCACGACCTCACGTGGGTGCATGCTTCCCGAGGGATCTGAAGTTCGTGCCACTTGGGCATTGAGCTCAAATGACAACGCGTAAATCATGTTTCGGAACCGTCTCCAGGCCGATGCATGACCTCATAGTCTGGTACCACTACCTCAGCCCCGCCATCTCCACTCCGAGGCCTTGCATCCATGGCTTGCGCATTCAAATTCCCAACCTGGGGTCGATAACGGCCACCTCGATTTCCCTGATTGTCCTGATTGTGATTGTGATTCCGATTGCGATTTCGATGCTGGTTGCGTCCGCCCCGGTTGTTGCCTTGTTGATTTCCCTGATTCTGTTGCCCTCGGAAATTCTGCCCTCGGGAATGACGAGAATTTCCGCCACCCGCACCCGGAACAGCTCCAGCGGAACCAAGACCAGCAATTGCCGCATCCTGGGCTGCTTGCGCCCGGAGATAGGCCAACTGGTCCTCATCATCCATTTCGCTAAAGTCAGGAGAAGTCGCATTGGGTTGGCTCACGGACTGAAAATCCGGTTGACGATCTTCATCTTGAGTTTCGATTAAAGTCCCGGTTGAACCCGGCGATTGTTCCAACCCAGCCTCACCTTCGGACTTCCTTGGTTGAATGGGCGCAGGCTTCGCAGCAATGAAGGATCCACTTGGCCGAATCACCGGTGCCTTCGGAGCCTCCGACTGCGGATTATGCACTTCGATCGAATCATTCCTTGATCCCGCATGCCGCTCGTTACGCTCTGGACGCTCATTCCTTTCAGTTCGATCACCACGTTCGTTCCGTTCTTGCCTGCGCTGTTTACCTTTGTCTTTTCTCTCACTTCGTTCACGTTCGATTCGAAGTTGACGTGCAATGTCCTGATTCGGCTTTTTGGATGGCATGCGATCGGAGACTACCTCGAACTGCTCTCCGTGAAAGTCAACCAATGCCTGGAGATAAACCGACTTGTTGTAGCGACGCTCAAGCTGATCAAGCGCATCGCGCAATTCGATCGCAAGAATATTGATGACCGATTCGTGTGCGGAAACCAGGATCTTCTTCGAATCCCGGTCAACACTCATGCGCTCCACTTCTCTTAATATCTCATAAGCCACAGTTGAATGAGTTTTGGTGTATCCACGACCCTCGCAATGGGTGCAAGGCTCACAAAGAGTCCGCACGAGGGTATCACGGGTCCGCTTGCGGGTCATTTCAACGAGGCCCAATTCGGAAATCTTCTGGATCGTCGGACGCGCACGATCCTTCTTCAGCGCCTCATCCAATGCCCGATATACGCGCATCTTGTTATCTTCGCGCTCCATATCGATGAAATCTACGATGATGATCCCACCACAGTTCCGGAGTCGGAGCTGGTAGGCGATTTCTTCCGCAGCCTCAAGATTAGTCTTTAATATCGTGTCTTCGAGATTCTTTTTTCCGACAAAACGTCCCGTATTCACATCGATCGCGACCAAAGCTTCTGCCTGGTCGATCACGATGTAACCGCCGCTCTTTAGCCAAACCTTGCGTTCCATGGAGCGATGGAGTTCGCTGGAAAGCCCGTAAGCGTCAAATACCGGAATATCTCCTTGATAGAGCTCAATCTTGTCGATCAGAGTCGGCATGAATCTTTCAGCGAAGCTGATCAGTTCGTTGTAGTGGTATCGGGTATCAACCACAATGTGGTCCACGTCCTCATTGACCCAATCGCGAATCGCCCGGAGCGTGGAATTCAGATCCTCGTACACAAGTGCTGGTGCGGAAACATCGTCAGCCTTTGTACGAATCCCGGTCCAAAGCTTTGAGAGGTAATCTATGTCCTGCTTGATCCAGGATTCCGGATCCTTTCCGCCGCTTGCAGTACGAACAATGAAACCCATCTTGCGAGGACGGTTTTTCTCAACAAAGTCGCGGAGCCTCCGTCGCTCATCCTCGCGTTCGATTCGACGGCTCACGCCAACATGATCAATCGAGGGCATGCACACAAGATGACGTCCCGGCAGGCTCACGTGACAGGTAAGTCTGGCCCCCTTGGTTGCGATTGGATCTTTGGCAACCTGGACGATTACTTCTTGCCCTTCTTTCAAAAGGTCAGAAATATTCGCCTGAGTACGCGGCCTCAGCGCTTTGGATTTGATCCGCCTGTCCCGTCCTCTCTGCTCTCGAAATTCAGGACGTGCCCTGCGGCCTTTGTTTGTGCCTTGGGAAATCGTCGCAGTTTCACCGGCAATCGCGGCTCGATCACTTTGTAGCTCTCCGCTGTCGTTCAGGTTTTCATTTACCGCATTTGGAATAAAATTCGGATCCTCATGGGACTCGCCACCCGCAAACTGATTCCGGCCTTCAGTGCCGCGACCACGCCTGCGCCGATTGCGATTGCGCCCACGCCGCCCCCTGCGTCCACCTTGGCCTTGCAGCCCCTGAAGACTTGCTTGATTCTCTTCAGAAGATGAAGCTTCGGACTGGGCAGAATCCGAGGAAGATGCTTCAAGATCGGATTCCTGCCCTGCTTCTTGCTCCTCATCTTGAGCATCGGTCATTTCATCCGAATCATCCGAATCCACGGACTCTTCTCCAAGATCGGAGTCATCCGAGTCGCCACCCTCTAGGTCACCCCCGTCTTCCTCTTCAAAAGAGGAATCCACATCCGCGTACTCTGGATCATGAGTTGCCTCCATTGATTCACCCTGAGAAGGATCATTGCCAAAGTCATCATTTGCCTGAGCCTGATCGGCCGGGCTTTCCTGAACCGGTTCACTCGAAGCCTCCGCCCCTGTCTCCTGAGACAAGTCTTCTGATCCCGTCTCAGAGTCCTCGGGAGTTACCTCGGTCTCTTCTCCCATGACTTCAGGATGGACATAGATGTCATCCACATAAAGAAAAGCGGCTTTGTCGAGCCCCACATCCACGAATGCAGCCTGCATTCCGGGAAGAACCCGCGTCACACGCCCTTTGTAAATATTTCCTACGATTCCCTTTTCACTGTCTCGCTCGATGAGTAGTTCTTGAATCTGTCCATCATCCATCAAAGCGATGCGGACTTCCGGAAGGGTTGCATTGATGATTAGTTCTTTTGCCATACGCTCCCCGCGCTCCCCGTCATTGTCTCGACGGGCCTTTCTGGCAAGAAAAGAAGATGTCAACTAGGGCTTAAGGTTCAGGAGGCCAAGCGACAGAGCACGATCCGGAAGCTCATTTGAGCGTCTACTCCGGACTGCTAAGCATCTTTTGATGAGTTCTGTCTTCATGGCTTGTCTTAAACTTTCACTTAACCTTTTGCTGAGTATTATCGTCTTAAGCTCTCGCACTTGCTGCACTTCCTGCATTGCTGTCGAGGATTGCCAACGATTCTTCTTTTCCCGCTTTTGGTTTACTATTCTACCGTCCAGAACTCCTGGTCCTGAAACGCTACTTAAAAACTTTCCTGTAAATTCTTTTCAGCCCAATCTTCACTTGGGCGCTTTTACAGAGTATAGCAAGGGAGGCGGAACATCAACCCTAAAAAAAACTATGACTTATACCAAACTCTCGAAGTACGAGTTGGCCCAAAAAATTGATCATACTCTTTTAAAACCGACCCTCACCCTAAAAGATCTTGAAAGAACGTGTCAGGAAGCAAGAGAATACCTGTTTAAAACGGTCTGCATTCCCCCCTCCTGGGTTTCACAATCCGTAAGCCTCCTCAGTGGAACAAAAGTAGAAACCATTACCGTTGTGGGATTCCCTTTAGGATATTCCACCTCTGAATCAAAGGCCTTTGAGGCAAAGCAAGCGATCGATCAGGGTGCATCCGAGATCGACATGGTGCTAAACGTCAGCATGATGAAAAGCAAGGACCTCAATGATTTGCAAAAGGACGTGGAATCCGTTGCCTTAGCCTGTGGCGGGGTTCCCCTCAAAGTGATTCTCGAGACCGCCTACCTCACCGACGAAGAAAAAGACCAGGCAGCGCTCTTGTGCGAAAAAGCGGGCGCAAGCTTCATCAAGACCTCAACCGGCTTCGCAAGCGGAGTTCCTGAAACCGGCGCGAGACTTTCTGACATCACCCGGTTCCGGGAGATCTTAAAGCCCACTACCCGGATCAAAGCCTCGGGCGGAATCCGGGACACCGAAACCGCCCTCGCTTTTTTGGCTGCGGGCGCGGATCGACTTGGAACTTCAAGCGGGGTTGCAATTTTAAATGGCTCGAAAACAGAAGGAACATACTAGATGAAACGCGCTTTTTGGATCGTTATGGATGGTCTTGGTGTCGGAGCCTCTCCCGATGCGCGTGAATTCGGAGATGAAGGCGCGAACACCCTTTCAAATCTTTCTTCTGCGATTCTGAAATTAAGGGGCACGCCGCTCAAAATTCCGAATCTCATGAAACTCGGAATCCACGAGGTCACCCCGATTGCGGGCGTAACATCTTTCCCAAAAATCACCGGAGCCTTCGGGCGAGCCCGGGAAGCATCCCAAGGTAAGGACACCACTTCAGGGCATTGGGAGATGGCGGGACTTCCGGTGGCAAAGGCATTTCCCGTGTATGAGTCGGGCTTTCCAAAAGCTCTGGTCGATCGCTGGATCAAGGAAAACAACCTTCCCGGGGTGCTGGGAAATTGCGCCGCAAGCGGAACCGAGATCATCGAAAAACTTGGTGAAGAGCATATGCGTACAGGAAAACCCATTCTCTACACCTCGGCCGATAGCGTCTGGCAAGTGGCGGCCCACGAGGAATCCTTTGGCCTCGAGCGCCTCTACTCCGTTTGCAAATCCGCACGAAAACTCGTGGATGAGTTGAACCTCGGGCGCGTGATCGCAAGACCCTTCGTCGGAAATCCGGAAAAAGGCACCCCCTTCAAACGAACCTATAACCGAAAAGATTACGCCCAACTCCCCTTTGGTCCGACCATTCTGGATCACTTGGTTTCAAAGAACATTCCTGTGCTTGGAGTCGGAAAGATCTCAAACATCTTTGCCGGCATGGGCGTTCCCGAAAATATCGACACAGCCGGCAATACCGATGGGCTCGACGTAACGCTCGATTGTCTGAAAACAAGAGATTCAGGATTGATTTATGTGAACCTCATCGACTTTGACATGCTCTACGGTCACCGCAGGGATGTTCCGGGCTTTGCGACAGCACTTGAGGAATTTGACGTCGCTCTCGGAACATTGATGAAGAATTGTTCCGACTCGGACCTGATTCTGCTCACGGCCGATCACGGCAACGACCCAACCTTCCGGGGCACGGATCACACCCGGGAATTTGTTCCGGTACTGGCCTATCAAAAAAACACAAAGGGACCGATTCCTCTTGGAACCCGCTCGAGTTTCGCGGACATGGGCTCGACTCTGGTGCATTTCTTCACAGGATCCCCTCATTCGTGTGGAAAATCCTTTTTTTCCGAGCTCAATTGAAGGAAGCTCCCGATACCATGAACAACACCTCCATCCCTCAAATCATCCAGAAAAAACGTGATGCCACCATTCTGAGCCCCCTTGAGCTTGATCGGGTGGTTCGGGGAGCCGTGGATGGCAAGATTCCCGATTACCAGCTCAGCGCCTTTTTGATGGCAACCTATTTTACAGGAATGACCTTTGAGGAAACCGCAAGCCTTACCAGATCCATGGTTGAATCAGGGGAGAGCTATGATCTCTCCAAAGTAAAGGGGCCGAAAGTGGACAAACATTCCACCGGAGGTCTTGGCGACAAGGTTTCGATCATTCTGGCACCTCTTGCTGCGGCCTGTGGACTCAAAGTCCCCATGATGGCGGGACGGGGCTTGGGGCATACCGGCGGCACAATTGATAAACTCGAGGCGATTCCAGGATTTCGAGTTGTCCTTTCAAAAGAGGAGTTTACAAAAATCCTCACTGAAGTGGGCTGCGCGATCATCTCTCAAAGCGCATCCATTGCCCCTGCCGACCGGATCTTCTATTCGCTTCGGGATGTGACCGCGACCATTGAGTGCATTCCGCTCATCACGGCCTCGATTCTTTCAAAAAAGATTGCCGAAGGCGCAAACAGTCTCGTGATGGACATCAAGGTCGGGAATGGCGCTTTCCTGAAGAAAAAAACCGATGCGCTTGCGCTTGCGAAAACGATGCGTGCGGTTGCGAAACGATCGAAAATGGAGCTCAGAGCCACTCTCAGCAATATGGATCAGCCGCTTGGCTATGCTGTGGGAAATGCACTTGAAATCTATGAGTGCCTCGAAGTGTTGCAAAACGCAGACTTCAACCCCTATTCACTCAGCTCAACCGACCTTCGCGAACTTACGATCCACCTCTGCGCCCAGATGCTGGAGGCCGGAAAAGTCGTGAGAAGCCTCTCCGAGGGCCGGAAGCTTGCCATTCAGAAACTTCAGGACGGATCAGCCTGGAAAAAATTCCAGGAAATGGTGAAAGCCCAGGGCGGCGATGCAACCACTCTTTCGGAGCCCTGGCGCTACATGAAGGCCGACCGGATCGTAGAAATCCAATGCAAGAAAAAAGGCTACGTGAGCGAGATGCGAAGTGAGGACATTGGCAGGCTCCTCATTGCGCTTGGGGGCGGCAGAAATACGGTCGGGCAACAGATCGATCACTCGGTCGGATTCTTCTTCCATAAAAAACTCGGCGCCATGGTCCGGGCTGAAGACCCCTTGGTAACGATCTTTGGGAATGAAAAAACGGATTTTGCCTGGGTCGAAGATCAAATCCATTCCATGATCAAAATCACCACGACAAAAAAAACAACTCCAAAACTCATCCTTGAGGCAAATGTAAAATGATCGCTCCAAACCTGCGCGAACTGGCCATTACGGCGATGGAGAAGTCCTACTCCCCTTACAGCACGAAAAAAGTCGGAGCAGTGATTGAGCTTTCAGATGGAACAACCTTTACCGGTTGCAATATTGAAAACTCCTCTTTTGGAGGCACCGTATGCGCAGAGCGGGTGGCAATCTGGAAGGCTGTGAGTGAAATTGGCCCCGGAGTTTCGGTAAAGACCGTGGTGGTCGCGACAGACGCAAACCCACCTTGGGTTCCTTGTGGAATCTGCAGGCAGGTCATTAACGAATTCGCCTCAAAGAATTGCGAAATCCACCTGGTGAACAAAACAGGCGCCGTCAGGAGTTTCACGCACCGGGAACTCCTGCCTCATGGATTTGATCGTTCGGCCTTGATGGATTGATCCCTTCAGCAAATCTGATCTACAGGGAAAATTTTTCCTGATAAAAGATTGCCCTCCCTCGCCCCCCGTGTCAGACTTTAAGAATCGCATGCAGTAGCGGATTCATGATGGATCCAAAATGCCGACTTGAGCCGAATTCAACGGAGGAATTCATATGTGTCGTAGTCTTCTAGCCTTCTCATCCCTCATTCTTGGCCTCCTTCAGAGCCCAATCGCCAGCGCAGAAAGCGGAAGTACGGTTTCCAGGGCAACCACCCAGCCCAAGGAATGGACTTTCCTCATTTTCCTGAACGGCAACAACAACCTGGATTCCTTCGGGGCGCTCAACATCAATCAGATGGAAAAGATCGGCTCAAATGCGAGGATCAATATCGTGGTCCAGTGGGCAAGTCTTGAAACCCGCACCGTGAAGCGACTTCTTGTAAAGAAAGACAATGACACCTCAAAAGTCACCTCTCCGGTGATCGAAAACATGGGACAAGTGGACATGGGGGATTGGAAATCACTCGTGGATTTTGTGCGCTGGGGATCGCAAAAATTCCCGGCCGAGCGATATTTTGTAGATGTCTGGAATCACGGGAGCGGCTGGCATGACAAAAAAGGCGGCATCGGTGACCCAAGCCCGATGGACATCAGCTTTGATGATCTAAGTGGCAACCACATGACCACAAAACAACTTGCCCTTGCGCTTCAGGAATCGGCAAAGATCATCGGCCATAAAATCGATCTTTATGCATCGGATGCGTGCCTCATGGCGATGATCGAGATCGCAAATGAAATGAAGGATTCCGTAAGCGTATTCGCGGGCTCGGAGGAAGTGGAGCCAGGAGCGGGCTGGCCCTATGACGCCTTTCTTGCTCGGTGGAATGAACTTGCGGATGCAAGTCCGCAAAATGTGGCAAAAACACTCTCGCAGGAATATGCCAAATCCTATCAAGGCACCTCGAATGCAGTCACCTTCTCCGTCTTCGACCTGAGTCACTTGCCCGCACTCAACACATCCATTCGCCGGTTCAACCAGTCCTTCCAGGCTTTGAGCGCAAGTGCCTCCCGTCAGGTTCTTCAAATCGCATCCCGATCCCAGAACTTCACCAATAGCGACTATGTGGATTTCATCGACTTCATCGACAACCTCAAGGCTTCCCAGATTTCAAGCCTTGATACCGGAGCGCTTTCTGACATGAGAGCCGCCGCAAAGGCCGTAATCATCGCAAATGACACGGTTCGTTTCCCGAAGGCTCACGGGATGGCAATTTGGATTCCGACCTCCGCGTATCAATACCAGCAGTATTCCGATCTTTACTCCCGCCTTCTGTTTGATCAGGAAACCCGCTGGGGTGATGTTCTCAAAAAGATTGTGAGATGACCCCAATTCTCCATGCGTGAAAGGGGCTCTGGGAGCGATTCCGGGCCCTTTTCATTTTTCTGGACCTACCCCTCACTCCTCATCATCTCCCTCGTCATCAGAATCACCCTTTGGGGCCTTGAGTTTCAGAATCCAACCCTCATCCAGAGGATCGCCCTGCAAAGACTCGAAATCCTCACTCAATGAATCATTCACCGCGACCACGCTGCCATCCACCGGGGAAATCACTTCGAAATTCTGTTTGGAACCTTCAATTTCACAAACCACGTCATCCTGAGAAACTTCATCGCCCTCAACAGGCAGTTGGACAGCCTGGACAGATCCGATCTCCTCCAGTGCCTTTTCAGTAAGACCAACAGTGATCAAACCGGCCTTCTTTTTGAACCAGATTCTGCCTTCATCATATTCATTCATGCCCTCTGTTCTAGTTCGTTTTACGGTTTCCTGTAAAGACCGTATCCGTCTTTCTGCCCCGGACTCTGATCCAATGGTAATGATCCGTCTGGAAGTACTGCACCTCTGCCTCACTGGCCTTTAACTCGATCCGTTTCTTTTTTGGAAGGATCAGCTCCATCCGCCAACCTTCCTTTTCTTTCTTCAAAAAACCTTTGGCAGATCCCGATCCACCGGGCATCAGGTAAACACCTTTCCACTCTCCCGCCCAATCTTTCTCGGGCAAGGGTTCAGCCAAGGCCTCCGAGGGTCCGCCGGTCTCCCCCGTTGCGAGGATCCGCACTCTGCGTGTTGGCCCACCTCGGTCTTTATCCGTTTCCACTTTTGCAATTCGATCCCTGATCCACGATTCCTTTTCAACAGCAAGGTATCGTTCCAGGCGCTCTCGTGCCCGATCGGATTTCATGTGTGCCCGGATCCCCCGGGCAACTGCAATTCGGATGTGCGGGCTGGGACTGGACAGATAAGGTTCGACAAAATCAAGAGACTGATCGCCTTGGGAGTGAATGAGGGAAGCAAGCAACTTCTTGGTAAAGACATCATTTTCGGACAACTTGATCCTGGATTCCAGAATCCTCCCCACCTCGGGATCATTGAAATGCCCTAGCCCTTCGATGAGCCAGGTACGCTCCACATTGCCGAGGTCCTCTTCGATCATCTTCTTCAGAACCGGAAGTGCCTCCGGGCCCAAGTTTTTCCAGAAATCTCCGGGTGGATCAGGATGCCGATTTGAGGCCTGGGCCTTGATGGCCGCACGAATCTCCTCAGGACTCAGTGCATGCGCGGACTGAAATACCAGGAGAATCAGTGCCAGAATCCTCATCTCACCATGTAACTCCTCTGAAGCACACTTGAGGACTGCTGTGAAATCAGGTTTCCATCTTCCTTCCAGACTCCACCCTCTTTTTTCCTGTTTTTCGTCGTGTACCACATGATGTGATTGAACTGGCATTCCGCCACTGCGGGACAGAAGCTTTGAGGAGTCGTGCTGAAAAAACCACTCAGATAAACCAATGGGGAGGTAATCGCGTCACAACGGGCTTTGCAAGTAGCGCCCGAGAGGGGGGCTGGCTGCACCAGGGTGTCCACTGCATAACAGGCTCTTGCATCAAGATAGACCTGGGATGTCACAGTCCGCGCGGCACAGCGAGGCGTGTCAGTCAACCCGTCATGATCCTGGATTCCACCATTGTCGGGTCTTTCGCTTGGGTGATTCAATCCCAGATAGTGCCCAAGCTCATGGCCGATGGTGCTTGCCATTTCCAAAAAATCCTCATCCAGATTCGCCCTTCCGCAACTGAGTGATCCACAGGAGGAATTGAAGGTGCCGAGCTGGTCAAAAGTGCTGAATGCCACTCCGCTCGACTGAGTCCCGTTCACAGGTGGACCAAGGATTCCTCCCGAAAGGCCAAGGACCGTCAAGCTCGAATCATAAACAATGTCGCTCACCAGGAATACATTGAGGTATCGGCCATCATCGGTGGAGGGCAAACCCTTAGAACCGGATTCAAACATGTCCCCCAAACGATCAAGCTCGATTCCGGAATACCGGGATCCTCCGTTCTCATCACTCCACTCGTATACCTTGATCTCGTTCAATCCAAGGTTCGCGCCGCTTTCTTCCTTCAATAACCGATTCAACTCCCTTAACAAGAGATTGAGGTTTCTTTGACCCGCTCCGCTCCGTGAATCCTGAATGTTCTTGTTCCCGACCAAAACGAGATTCAGGTTGAGCCCGCCGTTCACAGGAGTGTTTTCGGTATTTCCAGGCTCGGTATCTTTTTTTACGAGCACACGGACCTCGACTCCCGCTGTATAGGAAGAGACACTGCCTCCGGAGTTTGAAAGCAAAACGTATTTTGCAAAATAGTGCCCGGAAGGAAGCCCCTCTGCAAAGCAACCCTCACCGGATTGGGCGGGGTTGCATCGTGGAAAATCATTTGTGGACACAAATCCAAATGATGGAACCTGGTGCTGATCCCAATCCTGCCGGCTTGAGAATGCGCTTGTGGAATTCACAGCGCATGAAGGATTCGCAACACATGAACTGCCGGAACACGTCCACATTCCGCTGCCAAAACATCCGGAACTCAGATGCACAAACTCGGTAATTCCGCCTCCCGTATCGACATAAAACGAGGTGAGTACCGGGTAGGCATTTCCGCTCAAGGGGTAATTTGTGGTTTTTGCCACCAGGGTGATCGAACCATTCGCCCCAAAATCCGAGGCTTGAGTGAATTCCCCGAGGTCCACCAGAAACTCTTTGCCGGCAAACGGCTCATCGAACCGCACCATCCCAAGCCCGTTCAAACGGATCGCATTCCTCTCGGTCACAGTTACCGTACCCTTTGCTACAGGAACTCCTACAGCTGCAGGAGACCGATCCGGAACAAACCCCTGAGTGGGATTCTCAACCTGCACCAATTTGGCCGCAGGAAGTTCCGGAGACGAACTGGATCCAATGGACTGATCCTTCGCGCAGCCTGCAACGAAAACCACTAAGAAGATTGCAATTCCAAGGCATCGACGGGCTACCATCTTCACGTTCCACTCCGTAGAGAGCGTATCGTCAGAACACACTCCCCCCTTGATTCATTTTACGCCTCCGTTTGGAATCTTGACCAATCCAATTTGCGGATGAAATGAGGTTCGTTGCCTTAGGAGTGGGCCTGATAGGGAGATCGAATCCCAAGCCATTGATTGAGCTCAGCTTTCACCTCTCCCTGCTTCAAGCTCACCAGAATGAATGTTCGATGCATGGGTTCACCAAAATACTTCCAGTCCAGGTATACCATTTTGGTCCAAGTGCCTGAGTTCAAATACTGACGCCCGCCCGAATAAACCCTGTGCATGGGGAGGTGCGTGTGTCCCATGATCACAGTGTGGAGCGCAGGATCCTCATCCAGAATGGATTTGGCTTGATCCTCAAGGTCCAGAAAATAAGAGCGCTCCTGGGAAATGGTTTTCAGGGTTTTTCGAAAGCCGAAAAGTGAGGTCGAGCGGCTCATGACCCGGGTTTTCACGAAATAAAACAAGGAAAGCATGATGAATCTCAAGGTAAAGACAGGATCGAAAATCAGGCCAAGAAGTGCGAAAATCTTGATGGGGCGTATTTTATCGAGATTAAACCTCTCCCACTTCAGTCGATTGATGATTTTCAGGATATATATACTGCCCCAGGGGATGTTCAAGACCTTCATCCCATTTCCGAGGGTGATGAAGGGATTCTCAAAATCGAGTTGGTTGCTAGCCTCAAACTGGTTTCCATGACGGACCTCAAGACCACCCTCATAACGCAAGCGATCACGGTCCACTACAACCTCGATCCGATCACTTTCGGTGCGTCCATCCGGATCCCATTCCCGAATGATCCTCTCCCGGACCTTTGGGAAAAAAAGTTCGGCATCATGGTTGCCCACAAGATAGGTGATCGTTTTGTTGGGTCTGGAAGCAAAACGCCTTAGCCCCGCCATGACCTTGGGATGCCCCGCCAGAATCGCTTCGAGCTTTGCAAGTGCAATGGATTCCGTGATTCCTTCCTCGAACTCCCCAAGATAGGGAACGTTCAAAAAATCGAAAAAATCTCCATTCAGGATGAGCTCAACCTTCACGGGCCCAAATGGACCCTCACCATAGATTCCGGTTGAGAAAAACTCGAAAAATTCGACCATCTCCTGGTCAAAAAAGAAATCCTCGTGGGGATTGTATTTCCCTTCGAAAAATCGCCCTGCCGAAAGATGGCAATCACTGATGATGACCTTGAAGTGCTCGTTCAGAGTTCCCCCTTCCTTTGAAGCGCCCTGTTGTCATGCTACGGCGGATTCTTGCTCCTCATCAAGGGCAAAGGAATAAATAGAAATCATGTACTGGAACTTGAAGCCAGTCACGCACCTTGCATTGACTTGAACTCTGAAGCGGGATAAAAACCGTGCCATGGCAGATCCAAAGAAAAAGTGGGGAGACAACAGTAAGGGCAAGTTTTATGTCGATGACCAGTGCATTGATTGCGACGCATGCCGTTCCGAGGCTCCGGATAACTTCACTCGAAATGACGAACACGGATACTCCTATGTTTTCAAACAGCCAACCACCCCAGAAGAAATTGCAAGGTCTCAGGCAGCGCTTGAGGCGTGCCCCGTGGAAGCTATTGGCAAAGACGGAGAATAGATCTCAGTAGCCAAGTCTCTTCAGATAATCGTCCACCGTAGCGGCACCTGAACTGGCCGTAGTGCGGATCGTGGGGGTTTCTAAAAAGGGATCCTCCTCCATTTTTTCAACGCCCTCGGCTGGATTCAGAATTTTTGGATTGAGAAGGCCGATCATGTTCGAGCGTATGTAATTGATCTCCCGTTCCAGCTTCTCCACCTTGCTCTCCGCTTCGGAGCGGCGCCTGCTCATCTCCAAAAGCTCAGCCGACAATCCTTCCTGTACAAGCTTCTCGCTAGCCAGAGTCTGGGCATGCCGTTTTTCATATTCGGCTTCGATCTCGCCCATTCGCTTGTTGTGAGCCTCCACCAACTGATCTTTCAGACGCTTTTGGCTTTCCATTTCTTTTTTCATCGCTTCAATGGACAGGTCTTTATCCACCAGAGCATGCTTGAATCCTTCAATCTCAAATTTATGAAGTTGCAAGGAATCCGTGAGCTCCTGAATCTGAGACTGAAAGAGTTTTGCCTGGACCTCCGCCTCTTTTCGGGCCTCGACTGCAGAAAGCTCAAGACGCGCCTTTTCTTCCTCGATTTTTTGGACATCATAGGCAAAAGAGTCCAATCGAATCATCGCCTCCGTTCGGTGGTCCTGCCAATTCTGAAGGGATTGACGCGCATCAGAAATCGCGCCCAACAAGTCATTGAGCCTAGTGGACGAAACCGAACTTTTTGTGTCTTGCATTTGAAAAACTCCCCTTCTCATATTTTGCGATGAATCGCCAAAATTCCCAAGAGGGAAATCAAAATAATCACTAGCGCGTCACATCATTGGCGCTGGCTCGCGAACCCAAAGCCCCGTATCCTTTCTCCATGCGAAATGTGCGGGTGAATCTCGGATTTCTGATCCTGCTTACGTCCCTAACTTCTCAGGCATCTGCCCTGAACCTGCTGGGCGGACTCAACTATGCGGCACCCACCGATATTCGCTCGGGCATCGATCAGCGCCCGACGGGCTCCGCGTCCTCGGTTTTCGGCATCAGTCTTGATCTTCCCTTTAGTGAGCTACCATTCAGCTTTGAAAGCGGGGTTTTTTTGAAGTCTTCCCGCAGTGAAACCTCGGCCGGAGGAACCAACCTGAGCGAGGGCGACTGGACGGACATCCCACTTTTGGTCCATTACCACTTCGATCCCTCTGTGAGTCTCGGATTTGGAGGCTACTGGAGTTTCTTCAGAGGCGGAAATGCAATTCAACAATCCGAATCACCGGATTCCGGGGTTTTGCTTGATCTCCGAGCCCGAATTCGAGTCACTGAGTCAATTCGTTTTCTTGTGGACGGACGCTACCTTCACGGTCTGAGCAATTTGGCAGCCCTGGCGGGTGACACCTACAACACCCGATCAGTCCAAGTTCTATGTGGTTTTTCCTATGATTTTTTTACGGAATCGAAAACTCGTTCCAATCCCTGATCACGCACAAAGACCTGGAGTCTGGAATTCTGGCGTGAGTTTCGTGGCTGACCTGGACCCAACCCAAACCCGCCCTGTGTGCCGCCTCCATTCCGGCGCGTGAATCCTCAAAAACCAGGACCTCATCGGGGCGGGCTCCGATCTCATTCAACGCTGTAAGATAGGGAGATGGATGGGGCTTACTCTCGGCGTAATCGCCAAACCCCCAGATCCGGTCGAAAACCCCCCTGATTTGGTGAGCTCCTAAAATAGACTCCACCTCTGCCCGATCTGATCCCGTCACAATGCCCATGAAGCGGGCTCGTTTTCGAAAGACCGGAAGCCACTTTTCGATTCCCGGGATCAAATTCACCCCTCGATGGAACCGCTCTTGATAGCGTTTCTTGAACTCGGCAACAAGCTCATCTCTCTCACCAAGGCGGATGCCGATCTGCTCGGCTTCTTTCTGCATTTCCTCGACTGCAAGCTTCCAGGTTTTTCCGACGATCAACTCCGCAAAACGGCCACCATGGGGGGAGTTCCGCTGCTGAAAGTAGGATTCGATCACCTCTCGGGCGAGAATTTCGGTTTCCACAATGGTGCCGTCGAAATCGAAAAGTAGAATTTTATTGTCAATCTCAATCTGATTTTTCATGGTTTCCCGAGAATTCTTACAAATTTGAGCCGTTTTTACGAATTTTTTCTTGCCGAATTCGGTTTTAGTTTATTAAGAATGAAGCCAAAGGAGATTTTCAAATGGCAAAGAAAACTGCAAAGAAGAAGTATTCATTCATCAATGAACTCTATGAAGGCGTCATTGGAATCACTGAAGTGACCAAAACCGGTAGCGTGAAGCTGAAGCGTTCTGACCTCAAAGAGCTGATCGAAACGACTTTCAACCGCGGCGCGAAACTCGCCGCAGGTGGAGAGCGCGTTCGCTTTCCTGTGATTGGCGCGCTGGTTCGTCGTGAAGTGAAGGCCCGCAAGGCAGGAAAGGGCGTAAACCCTTTCACGGGTGAAGCGATCGAGGTAAAGGCGCGTCCAGCTTCGAAGAAGCCTCGTTGGTCCTTCCCGAAGTCCCTGAAAGACACCTTCTCTGACAAGAAGAACTGGTGATCCCAGTCGAATAAATCCATTGAAACCCGGAAAAGGGGCGGAAGTTTTCCGCTCCTTTTTCTTTTGATGCCCAACAAAGCCCGAGTTAAGGTCAAGTCCTATGAAATTCGTAAGTTTGATCGCGAAAGATCGCTCCGTTCATGTGGGTGCATTGCTTGAAGGCTCAACTCCCGCGGACAACCGCATTTTGGATTTCCATGTTCTGGAACCGAAGCATGTGCACGAAGACATGAACGAATTCATCGCCAAACAGTCCGAGACACTTCCCTGGGCAAAAGCGATGATGGAAAAAGCGCGAGCCGGTCTTGTTCCCAAGGAGGCTCTGATCTCGGAAATGGATGCGCTTTTGACCGCCCCCGTTCCCCACCCCGTTTCGTGCAGGGATGGCTACGCCTTTCGGCAGCATGTGGAAAGCGCCAGAAAAGGAAGGGGGCTGCCCATGATTCCGGAGTTTGATCACTTCCCGATATTTTACTTCACCAATCACCTTGCAATCACCGGGCCCGGTGAGGTTTACGTAATGGAAAAAGCCCTGGAGCGTCTTGATTTCGAGCTCGAAGTGGCTATCGTCATCGGCAAGGAGGGCCGCAACATCAAAGCTTGCGATGCAGATGAGTACATCTTCGGCTACACGATCATGAACGACTGGTCTGCGCGTGAGCTTCAGACCCAAGAGATGAAATTGAATCTTGGGCCTGCAAAAGGAAAGGATTTCGCAACCTCTCTTGGCCCCTACCTTGTGACCCGGGATGAACTGAGCTCCCGTAGGATTCCTGGAGCGGAGGGAGAACGTTTTGATCTCCGAATGACCGCGTTTCACAATGGAAAGCAGGTGTCCGACGGAAACCTTAAGGACATGAACTGGACCTTTGGCCAAATCATCGAGCGCGCATCCTACGGGGTCACCCTGCGTCCCGGCGAAGTAATCGGCTCCGGAACCGTGGGAACCGGTTGCTACATGGAGCTCAACCTTACCACACTCAAGGACAATCCTGTGTGGCTCAAGCCAGGGGATGAGTTTGTTCTTGAGGTGGAAAAACTTGGGAAACTCCAAAACTTCATCCGAAGAGAGAACACCTAACGCGTGCCGGACTCCTACCGTTTGTATCACTATTGGCGATCCTCAAGCTCCTGGCGCATTCGATTCGCCCTGGACTTCAAAGGGATTCCATATGAGCCGGTTGCGGTAAGCCTCTTGAATGGAGAATCCGAGAGCCCGGACCACATGGCCCGAAATCCGGCATCACAGGTGCCTGTTCTTGAAATTCCCGGGAATCCGCCCATACATCTGAGCGAGAGTCTTGCAATCCTGCACTACCTTGAGGAAGCTCACCCCGATTCCCCGTCCCTTCTGCCCGGAAGCCCCTTGAATCGGGCTCGCATCCGGATGCTCGCCGAACTCATCAACTCCGGCATCCAGCCCTTCCACAATCCCCCTGTCTTGGAGCGGCACTCCTCGGACTTGGAGGCGCAAAAGGCATGGGCGCGGGATTTCATCTTGAGGGGACTCCGAGCCTTTGAAACCCTCTGTTCAAAGACCCACGGCCTGTACTCTGTGGGTGATGAACCCTCGATCGCGGATGCGTGCCTCATCCCCCAGATCTACAGTGCAGAGCGGTTCCAGGTGGACTGGAGTGGATTTCCCTCGATTCGTGCCATTGTGGAGAACCTGAGGACCCTTCCCGCCCATGCAAGCTCCCATGCCGATCGCTTCAAACCGGTTGATTACAAAGGGTGAATAAACCCTTGCCCGGGCATCTGATCTTTGTAAAAATCCCTCTTGGAGGCCTGATTCATGGCTAAAGCATTTTTCCTTCGACCGGCAATGGTGTTTCTGTTTTGTCTTGGAGCCCTTTCCTGCTCTAAACCGAATCAGGAGACCAGCACCGGTGGTCAGACCCCCATTCCCGACTCTTTTCCCATAGCAAACTCGAAACTGAAGAATTGCCGTTTTGAGGTAGAAAACCCAACGTACACCTATGGATCGGCCATCACTCCAAATCGAATTCTCTGTGATGAAGGGGTCGCAAGGGCGGTAAGCTTGCTGTCTCAAACCCCGCTTCCCGCAGGACTTTCCTTCTCCCAGGCAGAACTCGCCTTGGTGGGTACCGCCTCCGAAAAAGTCACCGCCGCCGCCTATCAGTTCTATATTGAAAATGAGGCTGGATACCTGATCCTGAAAATGCGGATCACGGTGAAGTAAGCATTGCAAAGACACCTTTTTGCGCTATCACTAAAGCCAAATGAAACCATCCGGCCGGACCGCCCTTTTCGGGATCTTGCTGTCTTTGATTTTCTTCTCGTTGTCCGAAAATTCCCGGGCAAATGATGAACTTCGCTGGGCTGCCGACGCAAAATCCGGTGCGCCTTATGTTTTTGTGGATCCCAAGAATCCGAAGAACTTCATGGGGTTCGAGTACGACATCCTGACCCGCCTGGCAGAGATCCTGAATCGTAAATCCGTGCTTGTACAAAATGAATGGGACTCGCTGATCCCTGGTCTCAATCGCGGAGACTACGTGCTTGCGGCAAACGGCATTGAGATTACGCCCGAGCGCGAAGCCGAGGTCCTGTTTTCAGAGCCCTACTATGCAACCTATGAACAGCTCGTGGTCCGAAAGGAAGAAACCGGGATCAACGGGCTTTCTGATGTGAACGGAAAACGCATCGGCACGCTCAAGGCCTCGCTTGGACACTATATCCTTGAACGGGAAACCAAAGCCGAGGTCGTATTCTACGAGGAGGAGTCCTCGGGCTATCATGATGTGGAAATTGGTCGCCTGGATGCCTTCTTTATCGATTTCCCGATTGCTCTTTACTACGCGCTTTCCAATCCAAAACTGAAGGCCGTGGGCGGTCCGATTGGAAAAATGAAATACGGCATTGCGATTTCCAAAAAGAATCCTGCGCTCAAGGGAGAGATCGATCGGGGGCTTCAGGAGATGAAGCGCTCCGGAGAACTTGGGAAAATCCTCTCGAAGTGGTCGCTTCTCAACCCATTCGTGGTCAAAGAAATCGGGCTCGACTCGAAAGTCCGGAATCAGGGAGATGAGCTTGCAAGCGTCAGCGGAATCCGGACCTCATCCATCTCTTTTTCCGACCGAATGAAGCGATACGGCACGCTTCTGCCCCTTCTGGGAAAGGGCGCCCTCAAATCGCTTGGAATTTCCATGCTCGCAATGCTGGTTGCGATCAGTTTTGGCCTTCTCCTTGCGATGCTTAGGCTTTATGGAAAGGGGCCGCTTCCGCTCCTTTCGCAATCCGTGATCGAAGTCCTGAGAGGTACGCCACTCCTCATTCAGCTGTACCTGATTTTTTTCGGGCTTCCCTACCTTGGAATCCATTTGAGCCCCTTTGTGGCCGCAGTGATCGGGCTTGGACTCAATTACGGTGCGTATGAAGCCGAGAATTATCGGGCGGGAATCGAGGCCGTGCCCAAAAGCCAGGTGGAGGCTGCCCATGCGCTGGCGCTTAGCCCCTATCAACGCTTTGTCTATGTGATCTTTCCCCAAGCGTATCGGATCATTCTTCCGCCCATGACCAATGACTTCATCTCGCTCATCAAGGATTCCTCCCTCGTTTCGGTCATCACCATGGTAGAACTCACCACCATTTACTCCCAGCTTGCGTCCACCTATTTTGATCATCTGGGTCTTGGGATTCTGGTTGCGATCATCTACTTTCTGCTCGGATACCCTTTTGTGCGACTTGCCAGAAAGTTCGAAAAAAACCTGAAAAAGAAACTTGCATGAGCTTTGCCATCAATATTCTCGCGCTCTACTCGGTTCTCTCACTCACCTCGATGGCCGGCATGAATCTGGGTTTTCTGCTGGTGTTTCTCTGGTTTGGAGTCGCAGTTTTCGGAATGCGAGCATCCGCATTTCTTTCAATCCGTGAAACCAGTGGATACAAGCCTTATCGAATGACCGCCCTTTTGTTGTTTGTAACCTGCACTTTGAGTCTGCTGGTTGCAAAAGTGCTTCCTTACGCTTATGCGGGTCATGAGCCGGACATCACGCTTCACGGAGTGCTTAAGATCTGGTACATGATCTGTCCACTCGTTTTGGCTGTGGTTTTCAGTGCCCAAAAACTGAACCTTTTTGAAGGAATCGCCTTCATCACCCGGGCCTGGTGGTCGATGACGATTCTTCTCGGTGCAATCGCAATCATCCAATTCAATACCGGCTGGCCCCTCAGGCAGGTGATTCCCACGAATCCGGAGCATTTTCATGCGACCCTGTTTCTTGGGCACCACCTTTCAACCGCAAGCATTCTGATCTTTCCGGCCTTCACGGCACTTGCCGTGGCGCTCGGAGCCTGGATCCGGAATCGAAAAACAAAAAAACTGGAATGGCTTGCGGGAATTTCCGGAGTTTTGATCCTGTTTTTGAGCTATGCACGTACGGCGTGGCTTGCGCTACCTTTGGGCTTGATTCTGATCTTTGTACGATACCTTAAGCCAAAGACATTCCTTGCCAGCACAGCCGCTCTACTGTTAGCGCTTGTGATCGGATCCCAAACTCCTGCCATGAAGGAGCGCATCCAAAACTCGATGGGAATCCAGGACCGGCTGCGCCTTTGGGAGGCGAACATCGACTACTTCAAGCACCGTCCGATCACCGGAATCGGTTGGCTGAAAACCCAGGAAATGTCAGAGTTCTATTTCAAAGAAAAACACCCTGACAACTACAAGGACTACTTCTGGGGCCACGCCCACAACAACTTTTTTGAAATGCTAGGAGGAACCGGGATTCTTGGAACGATTGCATTTTTGCTCTGGAGTTTGTTTACGATCCGGTTTTCCCTTCAGACGAGGAAACTTGCCGAGGACCATGGCCAGCACTTCCTCTCGGACCTTGCCTCCGGCATCACGGTGGCACTCCTGCTCCTTCACTTCAACGGGCTGACCAATGTGACCTTTTGGGAAGGAAAGGTCATGCATCAGCAGATGTTTTCGATCGGGCTGCTATTTATGATCCAGATTGCGATCGGGAGAAGCGCAAAAAAAATCGGGTGAACCAGGTCATCAACCAAGTCCACCCGAAATAAACTTTTTCAGCAAGCCATTAGTGGTGATGTCCGCCTTCACCATGGGCATGCCCATGAGCCATTTCCTCAGGGGTCGCATTGCGGATCGCCATCATCTCGACATCAAAAGTAAGGTCCTCGCCTGCAAGCGGATGATTTCCATCGAGCGCAACTTCGGCTCCTTCCACTCCGATCACACGGAACAAAAGAACCTCGCCATTCGGTCCGGTTGCCTGAAACTGATCGCCTTCCTGAAGCTCGGCAGAATTTGGGAGCTTTTCGCGCGGGACTTTCACCATGAGTTGCTCATCCACGGTGCCGTACGCATCGGCAGCCAAAACTTCAACCTTGCGCTTGTCACCCACACTCAAAAGAGCGAGCGCCTTCTCAAGCCCCGGGATGATTTGTCCTGAACCTTCGAGGAAGGAAAAGGGAACATTTTGATCGCGAGAAGTATCAATCACTTCCCCCGTCGAATCGGTAAGCGTATAGTGGAACGAAATCACCCGTTTTTGAGTCAACATGAGGGAACTGCCTTTCTTTGAATAGGGGCTGAGAAGACCATAAAACCCGAGGAATGTCATATGAAATCGGTACAATATCGCAGGAAATCAAAGAAAATCCTCGTGATTTACACGGGGGGAACCTTTGGGATGTCGGAGTCCCTCGAGATCCCGAACCTCTCCGGACCTGAGCTCAAGGCAAGACTTGAGCAGGGTGTGCCTGAAATGAAACGAATTGCGAAGTGCGATGTCCGGATTGCATTCAACACCGATAGTTGCCAGATGGGGCTCACGCATTGGCTTACCTTGGCCAGCATGATCCGGGCGGGCTCAAAAAACTATGATGGCGCTGTGGTTCTTCATGGAACCGATACTCTTGCCTATACGGCAAGCGCCCTTTCCTACCTTCTGGGTCAAAGCGCCATTCCCGTCGTACTGACCGGCGCGCAGAAACCCCTCAGCGCCCTTCGCAATGATGCAAGAGGAAATCTCCTGACCGCGCTTGAGGTGGCGGCCAACCCGCCTCGCGAACTCAAAAACCGGGTGATGGTGGCCTTCCATGATGAATTGTTTTTAGGCACAAGGGTCAGAAAACTGAGTGCCCTGAGATTTGGCGCGTTTGAGAGCCCGAGGTTCCCGATTTTGGCAAAGGTGGGTGGTTTGATCCAGTACCGGAATTCCATTTTCCACCTTCCAAAACTTCCTGCATCCGGAAATGGAAGGGCCCTTCTGAACGCCGCTTCCAAGCCAGCCAACACCCGCGGTGGCGCCTTGATCCTGAAGCTCGAGGTCACCCCTGAATTTCCAGGGCAAATTTTTGATTTGAAGCTGCTTCAGTCTCTGGACGGGGTTCTACTTACACTTTTCACTTCGGGCACAGCACCGACTGAAAACCCGTCGTTTCTGCAGTTTCTAAGGTCAGCAAAAAAAGCCTCGGTCCCGGTGTTTGCCATCACGGAGCGCGAAGACGCTCCCATGAACCTGAATGCCTATGCCGCGGGCAAAACGCTGGTCCGGGAGGGTGTGCTTTGGTGTCATGATCTCACTCCTGAGGCTGCATTTTCCAAAGCCCAAGTTCTGCACCTGCAGAAACGAATTCAAGGCGGAATGGAAAAAAAGCAATACCTCTCCTGGCTGAAGGGAAACTGGTCCAGAAACCTGAGCGACGAGTCCTCTAGTTGACCCCGTTAAACCCCTCACGGTGAATGGGCGTGGCGCCAAGGGTTTTGAGCTGCGCTTTGTGGAAGGGCGTGGGATAGCCTTTGTGCTTTGAGAGTCCGTAGCCCGGATACTTTGCCTCAAGGGTTTCCATGAGCGCGTCCCGATGCACTTTTGCGAAAATCGAGGCACATGCAATGGAGAGCGATTTCTGATCCCCTTTTACGATGGCGCGTCCCCGATCCTGAAGGCCCTTTGGCACCCGATTGCCATCGATCAGCACAAGATCGGCTTTTCGTCCGAGTTTTTCTTCTACGGCACCCACCGCCCGCTCCATCGCAAGCATCGACGCATGAAGGATGTTGAGGTCCGCAATTTCAGCAACACTCGCCTCCGACACCGCATGGGCAAGAACGCCTTGAGCCGAGATCGCGCGCATCAGTGGCTCACGATCCTTCTCTGGAATGAGCTTGCTATCCTTCACCTGCAGCAAGGGGTGCGGATCCGATCCTGTCTCCGTCGGGAAATCGGGCCTAAGCCCGAGGTTGCTGAATCCAAGCTCCAAGAGAAAGACGGGATCGAGAGCTGCGGCCCCCGCCACAACCGGCCCCGCAAGGCATCCTCTCCCCACTTCATCCACCCCGATGATGAGGAATCCGGAACGAAAAAACCCGAGGGCCACCTCCGAACTCAGATCCGGAACCAACGCCTCGGGCTTTTTGATTTTCATGAATTTTAGATCAGTTCTTTGACTTCGCAGCTGCGGATGCGGCTGCGGCCTCGCGGGACTGAACATCACTTTCGATCTTGGCAGCCTTACCTTCGAGACCACGGATGTAGTACAGCTTCGAGCGACGAACTTTACCGCGGCTCACTACTTCTACTTCAGCAACACTGGGAGAGCTCTCGAGGAAAATACGCTCCACACCGACGCCGTGAGAAATCTTGCGCACGATGAAGGATTTTCCGGCACCGCGGTTTCCGCGCTTGATCACGGTTCCTTCGAAAAGCTGGATCCGCTCTTTTTCACCCTCTTTGATCTTTACGTGAACTTTTACAGTGTCACCTGCGGAGAACTCAGGGAGATTTGAACGAACCACGCCTGCATCGACCTTCGCAACGGTTGCGGACAAGCCTGCGGAATTGTCGTACTGTGCTTTTCTTCTGCTTTTACGTTTGATTACCTTCTGTGCCATGATCCTAACTCCAAAACTTTCTGTAAGGGTTTCGATACCGGTCAATACCCGTATTTGATTCAG
Source organism: Bdellovibrionales bacterium (assembly GCA_018969905.1). Taxonomy (GTDB): domain Bacteria; phylum Bdellovibrionota; class UBA1018; order UBA1018; family CAIMNF01; genus CAIMNF01. The sequence goes on along the minus strand of JAGWXK010000034.1, from coordinate 94 downwards.
AACCTCAATTCTTATCAGGACTTCAGGACTCTGACAAGGAGGTTTTTCTTTGGGAAAATCAAGGAATTCCAAAGAGGCGATCCAGGATCACCGC
>JAGWXK010000033.1 GCA_018969905.1 Bdellovibrionales bacterium | reverse complement strand
GGCGATGGATCATTTGGGGAGACAGACCCAAAACAGAGCAAAGTTCTGCGGGCCGGGTCTTTCCTTTTTCTTCAATTATTTTGACAATTTGAGACTTTTTATTGGTCTTCATTTTATTGTTTATAGTTTACACTAAACTATAGCTATAAATCAAGTAATTAGTACCTGCCCCTTGAATTGCAGAGTGCGAACCGGGGGTTCTTGGCAAAACCCCGACTGCTCTCGCCTCGTGGGCAAATCATCGGCTGCGCAACCCTCATTTGATTCAGTTCTGGGGCTTAAAAGTGTCCTTCCGGACACTCTGGTTAAGACATTCTTAACTTGTTAAAATTTAAGAAGATCATGCATGTCTATTTTTGGAGTGCATTTCGGAGTTTGAAGGAGTTTTCGGGACTGATGGTCCTTTTGCTTTCTCTTTCTTCCTGCGGGGGGCACCTCTCTGAGTTCTCGGATACCTATGCTCCTGGAGTCTCCGGTAGAGAGCCGATTGACTCGGGGGATGGATCCGGTTTTGGAAGCGGCTCAAGTGAGGGTTCGGGAAGTGGATCCGGTTTTGGAAGCGGCTCAAGTGAGGGTTCGGGCAGCGGATCCGGTTTTGGAAGCGGCTCAAGTGAGGGTTCGGGCAGCGGATCCGGATCTGGAAGCGGCTCAAGTGAGGGTTCGGGCAGCGGATTCGGATCTGGAAGCGGCTCGGGTGAGGGTTCGGGCAGTGGATCCTCTTTGGGGCCTGTGGTTCAGGCCGATTTCATTCCGAACTTTGATCGTTCTGTGACCGGATACCTGAAGCCCGACGGCAGCGAGGCCTCGGTCGAAATCCAGGTGACCTCGAAGACTGAGGATGTTGAGACCATCCAGTGTCGGATGGGACCGAAAAAAGGGATCGCCACTCTTTCATGGGGTTCCTGTTCAGATTCAACAACCTTGAAATTCTCCGAAAATACACCTGACCTCCGGCAAAGTGGAACTTTCGAGGTCCAGGTTCGGGGTGTGAATAACGCGAATGAGGCGGGACCAGCGGTCACGACGAGTTTTTATGTTCATCCCTCGCTGAATTCCGTCCCTGCCTGCGTTCACTCCCATACCGATGCCGAGTATTTCACTGCTGCGGGAGCAGTCTTGAATCAGGATCTGACCTTCGGAGAAGGAACAAGACTTGGGGGGGCTGAAAAATTTGTCGCCTATCCGGCGATCGGCGAGATCTCGATCGTGAGCTTGAGAAAGGAATTCAAGCTTCATGCAGGGCGAGGGCTTCTCCTGATCAAGCGGAGTAATCCAAGTAGCAATGATTCCGGCAATTGTGGGATCGGAGTCAAATTGAGATATCAACAGACCCGGTGGCGGAACACGCTTCTTACCGACGGACGGATAGTCACAAGGAAGCTTTTCTCGATGATCCATAACTCAGACGGCACCCTTTCGAAACAAACCGAAACCGCAAAAGAGGTCAGATCCCGCGCGGACTTTATCAGTAATGGTCTTGAATGGCTCTACCAACAAATAATTGCGAAAATACCGGCTCTGAAGAGTGGAGACCTCGATTCTAATAGGCACGGGTTTGCGAGCAGTTATCGTCGTTTTCGCTCGACTTGTGAGGCCATTGTGTTCAACGCGATGGATGAAGGGGTATGCGTAGGCAGCGATTTATCGGTGACGATGCTTCCGGAATCCCTCGATCTCAGACAGAAGAACCTTGCTGGAACCAAAAAACACAAAGTCAACTCGGTCGAGGAATCGACAGCCTTGGGATATGATGACCAGCTTCGGAAGCAACTTTCGGGATCGCTCAGGGAGGTTGCTTTCGAGGACTAAGGATAAGTTGTCACCCGAAAAAAACAAGAGTATGCTGCTTTAGCGGGGGTGCGGTTTCGTTTGTGGAAACTCCACAAACTGGCGGTTTAGGCCGCTATAAAAAAGCTTAGAACCACAAGATTCCACCACTAATTTACGCATCCCCGCCTCGATTTCATGATTCCAAAACGAGAGGATGAGTTCATTTCGAAGTCGGTCCTCAAGCAGTTCGCGATCGAGAATTTTCGTCGCATCACTGCTTGGTTTCGTTCGCATGATCTCGAGGATTGGGAGAGTCGGATCCATCGTGCGGTCCTCGACAAGCCGCGGGAATTGATCAAGCCACCTCCTTCAATTTACATTCTCGAGAAGGTGCTCGCCCTTGGGATCGAAGGCAGGATTCAGGCCAAGCTTGCGCGGGAAGTCGTGTCGTTTCAAAAGGGCCGTTCCTCGATTGAGATCGTAAGAGATCTCGCGGAAGCGGGCCGCGGCACCCCAGGGCCCCTTCATGTGATCAGACGAGATATCGAGGCCTATACTGACTCGATTCCCCTTCATGCCCAGTCCCCGCTTTGGAGTCTCCTGAATGAGGTTGGACTCCTTCCCTTCGAGCTTTCCCTGCTCCGTCGCCTGCTTAGGCCCGTACTTCGGAGGCAAAATGAGCCCGGATCATTTTGCAGGAATGTCGGGATCTCCACCGGGTCCGCACTCACCCCTCTGATTGCGAACCTCTACTTAACACCGCTCGATCGTGAGTTGGCCTCGATCCCAGGCGCCTTTTATCGCCGGTACGGGGATGACTTGATCTTCTGCCATCCCGATCGTTCCACAGCTCTTCATGCCCGATCCACAATCCGGAGGACATTGACCCGATTGGGTTTGCAAGAAAAGGAGTCCAAAGCCCGCGATCTTCTTTGGACGGCAAGAGGGGGCGCAGGAAGGATCGAGGGTTTTGAGGAGCGGGATACCATTGAGATCCTGGGAATGCGGGTCACCCGTAGGGGCGTGCGCCTTCCGCCTTCGAAAATGAAGCACCTTCTAGTTCGGACGCGGATGAGACTTTCACGGGCCATCGCCGGAATTCCTCCCGAAGCCACCTCCGAGCGTGCCAGCCGTGCGGTCGAGGTGGTCCACGCATTGTTCTCGCGTGAAGGATTGGCCCAAGACCCCCTTTATCGGGTGATGATTCAATCCGTGGACGACCCCGGACAATGGAGGGAACTCGATCATGAAATATTCAAAGCTCTGGCAACGCTCACCACCGGGCAAGCGCTTCCCCTCGCCTTCCGCTCTTATCCTCCTCGGCGGTGGATCCGGGAATTCGGATTGAAGACACCGGGATATCTCAGGCAGGTTTATGTTCGCTTCTAGTCTTCAGTCAAAGATCCGATCGCGTTTGGCTCCTCTGGCGAGTCATCGCCCGCATCCAGTGGAATTGCTTTGGAGGCCTTGGAGCATGGTCGGATTACGCTGGGTCCGATTCGGGGGGTTCAGTTTCTTCAAGAATACGATTCACCTCACCCGCTTTTTTTTGATGTACACCCTCCTCCCCGGCCTCAATCTGACCCACTTGGCTTCGTGGCTCCTGGGCTTGGGTCTGGTTCATTCCGCTTTGTCGGGGGCGATGGAAGAGATCCGCGAGTCGGCGAGGGCGGCCCGCTCATCGGTCTTACCATCTCCGTTGAAGACGGTTCGTCAGTGGAACCGGAGGATGATCGGGGTGATCGCTTTGAGTGGCGTGCCCCTTTTGATCTGGGTGCTCCAACCGGCGTTTTCTTCGCAACGCATTTTCAGCATTTATGATCTGATTCGCACAATTTCGGTCATCCGGATGATGAGCGCGATAGGATGGTTGCCCGAGTCGGCTTACATTCAGGGGATTTCGAGAAGCCACACCAGCTCCTTCAGGCTTTTCTTCACCGAGATGGCTTGTTTTCTAGGGCTTCCAGTGCTGATTTTGGTGTTCGGGCCCTGGGGGCTCGCATTTCATTTCGGTTATGAGTTTCTCATCAAAGAAGCGGTGCGGATCGATCTTTTTTTCAGGACCCGCCGCAATCTCGGGATGACCCACCGCTTGTTCCGTTGGCCTGCTCCGAAGGACGCGGGCGAACTCCGAAGCCGCTTCCATTGGGGGTGGATCGGACTCGCGATCATGACTCGACTTGAATCTTGGATTTTGCCCTTGATTTGGAAGGCCGGTTTGGGAGCAGGCTTGGTCTTTTACATTCCCTTGATTCGAAGCCTCATGGACTACGGAACAGTATTTCGTTTCGATGTGCTCCGGAACCGCAGACGGATCGACCGATGGATTCCCAGAATCGTGACCTCGCGTGCGGCAGTGCTTGGACTTCCGTTTTGGATGTTGGTCATGGGGTATCTGATGGTGTCTTCACGGCTGCTCTTTGAATACCCGATTGATCAGGAGGAGGGGGCGATCCTGTTTGCCGCTTACGTCCTTGGGACCCTGAGCTTCATCGTTTTGAAAAAGGTGGCAAGCCGAATTCGCAATGCTCCTGAAGAGAACCCTGTTCTTCTGAGGTGCAGATTCGTTCGAGGGCCGGAGACCAATGAATTGAAACAGGCCATTCTTCACCGTCCGGAGCGTTTCGGTGCGCTCGAATCGCGATCGCTTGGGCGTAACGGAATCCTCATCGTAACCCGTGATTCAGAGGCGATGCTTGAACGCATCCGCAAGCTCGCCCCGGGACTTTTGCAGGACTGGCAAGAAGCGAGTGCCCATCGTCCCGATCCTTCGTGGCGGGAAATCGAAAAGCTCACGGAAGGTCTAGCCTGTCCGAATTCGGAGGCGAAACCCGTGTTGCACGAAAATGCCGCCTTGATCTCGATGATGATCGAACAGGGGGACAATGGAAGACCATCCGCGGACCGGAAGTGGCGGTTTTTCTTCTGGCGGAGGAATTCAGCGGACACCCCGCGGATCCAAGTGGTTTTACGGGATCGCTTACAGGCTCATCCTCGGGGAGTGGAGATCCTTCGAGTTGCTCGGTCGGCGGCACTGGCGGAGGTCATGAGGCAGGAGCTCTGAGGCTCTCAGCCGGACGCGCTCTTCTGTCTTCGAAGTCGTCGCCACACCCAAAACCCGATCGTTGAAAGCGTGATCAAATAACCAAGCCAGAAACTCCAGGTACGATTGAAAACCACTTTCAGAGTTCCACTTCCAACCCCGAAAGTGTGGGGCATTCCCCTAAGAATGGGGATCGATTCCCCTTGCTCATCCAGAATGCGCATTCCGGGCTGTGGGGCGAGCTTCAGCAGAAACCATGTTGGGTCCTTCGGAAGCTCAAATTTGAACTCATGGTCGGTTACTTTATTGAGCACCACACCTGCTTGCTGCTCTGCGAACCGGTTGGGAGCCGGGAACTTCTTTCGCAGTTCCTCGAACTTTGAGGACTCACCCGGTAGAAGGAAGGCCGGTATTGAGCTCAGGGTGAAGTCACGGTTGCAATCCTGATAAACTTTTTCGATCACTTCACGATGAAAGTAATTCGGGTTGGTTTGCAAGACCTTGATAGTGGAAGGATTGATGATCTCGACTGCTTCATTCGAGTAGTGGGCGGGTGGAGTAACTTCGGATTTGTGCTCAAGCTTGTAAATCGGATAAATTTCGGCGTTGACCCGAAATGAACCGGTCCGGTGAAAGTCGAAGTAATTTGTCCCCTCCAGGATCGTTTTCCGGAAGCACTCTTTCTGCGGACCTTTGATAAAATTCAGGTAATCGATATTTCCGATAAAGCCATTCACATTGTAAATTCTGAAATACTGATCCATCAGGCACTTTTGTACCGGACAGGAATATCCGTAATAGAAGAAGTAATCAAGAACGACCGGAGGAGAAAGCAGGGTCGCAAGAAATGAGCTCTGCACTGTATTTGTGTAGGAGCTTTCCCAAAACAGCCCCTTGCTGGATCTGAATTCGGGATAGTGAACCGAAAGCAGGGAGTCGACACCGGTATCGGAGGAGCGATCCTTGCCAAACACAAGATAACGGCCGTAGGTAGAAGTGTTCAAATCCCCGACCTGATTGTAGTCAAGATGGGTTCTCTGAAGTGAGGGCCAGTGGACATTCACTTTTTGAAGATTGAAGGAGCTGAAAAAATAAACGAGGAGTGCAATTCCAAATCCCATGCCCATTCTTTTTCGCAGAAGGTCTCCAGAATTTTTCACAGGTTGGCGTGAGATTCCAGCAGCGATTCCCACAATCAGGAGATAAAAGGCAATGATGGTAAATCGATAATAGTGGAACTTGGGAAACAGCTCGTTCAAAAACTTGAACCTGGAAATCACAGTGACCGTGGAAAGCAAGAGAGTGGAGGTGATCAGGAAAATGCTGGTGGTTTTGTCCTTACGGTAAAATGCCGCTGTAAGCAGGCTGATCACAAAAGCAGGCCAGGGCTGGAACCGGAAGATATTCGAGCTGACCAGAAGATTTTTGTTCAGCAAAAAAGGGACGGCATAAAACGAGCAGAGGCCAAGAATCGCAAGCAGATCAAAAAGGGTGTTCCGTTTACTTTCATTTTTCAGATAGTGAAAAAAAACGAGCATGAAGCAGGTCACTCCGACCACGATGTGGGATAGGATTGCAAAAGAACAGGCAAGAACCAGAATCCTTCGCTGATTCCGGGTGGGATCGATCAGTTGCTTGCAAACGACGAAAAGCCCGATTCCAGCCAAAAACTGGTTGCTCAAACCCGTGATGAACAAGTCCACGAGTGACATTCCCTGAAGATCGAGCAGTTCTGGTTTTTCGATGTTGAGGAGAAAAAGCACAGCGATACAAAAAAATCCAAAAGCATGGATGTTTCGTAGAGACTTACCCACTCGCCACATCGAAAAATAATAGAGGCCGATCAGGATCGCGAGATAAAAACGATAGGAATCGAAGAAATCGGCGCGAACCGTCCAATGGGTCAGGCTGATGAGGAAGTCTTCAAGGGGGGGATAAAACAGACTATGCGTGTAGCCAAGGAACATGCGGTCGCTGAAACCATGGAGCTGATCCCTTGCGAACTGCGCCGAACTTGCTATGTGTCCTGCAAGATCGATCTGAAGGATATTAAGATTCTGCCAGATTAAGAAAAAGGCGATGCTCAGATTACCGACGAATGCGGCTGCAAAAAGCTTACGCACCCCTGTGGTCATGGCTCACTCCCGGCCGCGATGAAGCTAAAAACCTTGAATTGCGGAATTTCAAGGGTTTTTGGCGATCTGGTTCTGATCGGGTTCATGACCCGAATCATTTGCGAGGAAGGTTTCAATGGTGCCATATTTTCCACATCATAGCGGGTAAGGGTTAGAAATTCCTCCTTTTATCCGCGTCTATTTGTTGACGGTTTAGGAGATTCTTGATTCTGCCGATAAACCAGTATGAGAAGCGTTTTGCTGGTTTTGCATGGACTGATTTTCGCTTTTTCTACGACTCAAGCTACTGAAGCGAAACATCCGGTTCAGCTTCGGTATCGCGTTATGGAGGGGGACACCCTGGGAGGTATCCTGGACCGCTTTGCCATTTTTCCTCTTTGGGGTCCGAGAGGCCGGGTTGAGGAAACCAAGAAAATCAATGTGATTGAAGGTGACGCGGATCAGAGGTTGACTCCGGGTCGGATCATCATCTTACCTGTGGAACAGCTTTCCCTGCCTGAAGAAGGATATGAGATCAATGACGGATTGATCGAGAGTCGCCAAATTCCGAGTAAATCTCCAGACACACAGGCAGGACAAGCGGAGCCGGTATTGAAAACACCGGTCACTTCAACTCCGGCGCCGACTCCGGAGAATTCGCGCCCCTGGAAATGGACTGCCGACGGAACACTGGTAACCAATAGTTTCTCGATTCAGTCGAGAGATCCCATCGGCGGGGGCACTTCCCGCATTTATGGGGATTGGGCGCCCGGGATCGGACTTTCGATCATCGGAAAGAGTGAAACCCTTTGGAGTTTTGGCGCAAGAGTGGATTATCAAAACTATGCGATTGCCGAAGTCTCAAAGAACAAAAAAATACTCAATCAGAATGGCTCCCGACTGGGTTTTGAATTCGCGGCGGGAAAGGCAGTCACAGACCAACTTTCCTTTTCCATTTTGTTTGGCTCGAGCGATCAACTATTCAATCAAGCCCTGTCCGCGACTCTCTTTCAAATCGATAAGATCAGGGTATACCACTGGGGGTTTGATTTGGATTTTCGGATCCAAATTCGCAAGGACTTGCAGCTATCCATAAGGCCGCGCTATCTATTTCTAGGATCCGGCTCGGGGCCCGGGTATGAGGTGAGGAGCGGTTCAATCTGGGGTGGTGCTTTGCGGGGGTATTGGAAGCGTTTCTTCCTGGATGGAGGGGTTCTTCAGCACCGTCAGGACACGAGCATCATCACCAATGAGGACACGCAGTACACGGTTGGACTTGGATATGAGTTCGGTCTTTTTAACTGAAACGAAAAATCGATCCTGAATGGGAACGAAGCGAGGCAGCGGTGATCTCCCCCTCCCCTCACTTTCCACTCCTCTCCACCCCGCAGATCCTCACTGGTGCAGGCACTCACTCTTTGAAGGAGAAAGGTTTCCGTTCCAAATAGGGGCTACTCTAGTTCCGACTCATTATGGTATCGGCATAGAAACAGTCCTATGCCATAATAAGGCACGGCGCCCCCTCCAAATGAACGCATTTTAAACCGGCTCACAGAGTCTCTCCTAGAGCTTAAAAAGCATCGACCTCTAAGCCCTCTTATCATTCAAAGGCTAAGGGACCCGTTCACCATCGAGATGACCTATCACTCAAACGCCATCGAGGGAAATCGCCTGACTTTGAAAGAAACCCTCCTCGTGCTTCGTGAAGGGGTCACTATCAAGGGAAAGAATTTTCAAGAGCACCTTGAGGCAAAGAACCAGGGGGAGGCGATGAGCTACCTTTTCCAAGTGGTGGATGCCTCTCACCGCTTGACACTCTCTCATCACCTGATCCGGGAACTCCACCAACTCGTAGTAAAGGATACAGAGGCAAAGATCGCTGGCAGCTACAGGACAACCGATGTTCGAATTTTAGAATCTAAACTGCGACCATCGCCTGGGTATCAGGTCCAAGGAAAAATGAGTAGGTTCATTGCCTGGTTGAACAAAAACAAGAAAATGCACCATCCAGTCGAAATTGCGGCCTTAGCGCATCATCGCTTTGTTGCAATCCACCCTTTTGAGGATGGAAACGGGAGAACCGGGCGCCTGCTCATGAATCTACTTTTAATGAGATCAGGGTACCCAATTGCAATTATTCAAAAGAATGACCGCGCGAAATACTATCGTGCCCTTGAGCTTGCAGACTCCGGGAATCCGGATCAGATTGTAAGGCTTGTCGCGCAGGCGGATGAAAGAATATTACATGTGTATTTCCAGGCGATTACAAAAAGCTCAGAAAGGGACTCCTGCGCGCACAGTCTCTGAGCTGGAAGGCAAAGGCGTGGAGAACCCAGGAAAAAGAAAGCCCCTGTACTCCTAAGCCTCGAATATTTATTCAAAAAAATCGCCCCAACCTTCTGCCAGGCATTGCTGATGAGTGGTTCCGAAAGGGCTCAGGCGTTCCGCCCATTTCCCTGCTCTTTCCGGCTCGGAACGGTTCCAAAGAATCCCGTTGGTCCTCAGACTAGTCCTGCACCATCCACCGCTCCAGCCACTTTGCAATGGCGGGCACATCCGCTTTTTTGGAAATCACCTCATTCAGGATGAATCGAACGAACTCCGGATTCTTGGCTCCCAACCGAAACCCGTTCATGCGAAGAAAAACGGCTGTCACCAGAAGCGCGACTCACTTGTTTCCGTCCACAAAAGGATGATTCATGCAGAAACTTTGCAGGAAGGCTGCGGCCTGCTCGGATAAGGATTTATAATAGCCGGACCGGGCATAATACAAAGAGCTTTGTAGCAAGCTCAGATTCCGCACTCCTGGAGCTCCTCCGTGCTGCGCAATCGTTCGGGCATGGAGATCCAAAACCTCACGCTCGGTCAAATACCGAGTCAATTTCATTTGGCGAGCTCAGAGAGGGCTTCATCGAACTGGGTGAAGACTTCGTCAGCCGCTTTCCGATAGGCGCGCCGAAGTTCGAGCCCAAACGCGCTGGAGTCTTGATGAATGGCTCAAACAACGGGAGCGCATGAAATGGTCCGATCTTTGGCTTCAGATGAACTCGCCCTCTCCCTATGAATTTTTTATGAGCGGAAGTTACAATCTACTGCCGGAATCGGTGGGAGGCACACGAACGCTTCGCTATGGCCTTGGTGCTTATGTGACGATTTTTGGATTGGAGTTTGAGCACCTGGATGGATTTTCGCCCGAGGACCATGCACGGTTTCATCTGCGTTTCCTTGGGAACAGCCTTCAGAACACAAGCCTCACAGCGCATTTTGGAGTGAGAAAGCGAAGCACGGGTGAAACCTTCAATCAATGGTACCTTGGGCTCGATAGCCAGCTCTACCTTCATCGGTATTTCGGGTTCACGATAGGCTACCGCTATCATTTTCAAAGCATTGCAACCGTAAGCCTTGGAACACCCTTTGGGCACAGGATCGAAGCCGGCCCGTTTCTCGATTACAGCTTTGTAAGAATCTTCGGGAAATTCGCGGCCGAAACCGAGAATCGAAACTCAGGACCCGCTGGCGCTTACGGATGGAGCGCTGGCGTGCAGTTGTTCTTCTGAAAACCCTAAAGGGACCGGATTAAGCAAAGCAAGTATCCAAAAGCTCTTACTTTGCCTGACCTGCCTCCGGAGCAGGTTGATCCGATGGAGCATCGGGAATCGGAGGTTTGGCCTTTCCGTTCAAATGTTGCTCCAGGCCGTCGATCCCTTGCTCAACTGAACTTTCCACTTTGCTGTTAAAATAAGGAATACCCACAAACCATATGCCCGCGGAAACAAGGAGCAAAGCAACCAAAACCATGACGACTTTTTTCATGATCCAGAACATCTCATACTGGATCAGAGATTTCAAACCTGACCCAGAAAAGCTTCGAAAAATTCCAATATCTGCGCCTACGCCGCCGTCTGCTGAGCGCCCTTTCTTTGATAAATCACCGCGCCCTCAAAAGCCGACTGCGTGTAGTCGCTCGAAAGCCCAAGGAGGCTTTCGCCTGAGCCCAAGATCAACACGCCACTAGGGGCGAGCTTTTCGGTGACTCTTTTCAGGATCTCGACTTTGTTCGCAAGCGGCTGATAGATCAGCACGTTGCGAAGCAGAATCAAATGAAACTTTCCCGAAAATTCAAACGGTGAAAGCAGATTCTGCTTCCTGAATTCGATGGGTGAGGTGATGGATTTTTGAGCGGTCCACCGATCCTGATCATTTTTTTGAAAATACTTGAGCAGATACGGCGTCGGCAGTCCTCGCTGTACCTCAAGCTGGCTGTATTCCGCACTTTTTGCGCGAAGAAGGATTCGCTCCGAAATGTCAGTACCAAGGATGGAGTAACGAATCGGCTTGGCGGCCTTGAGATTCCACTCCGTAAGCATCATGGAGAGCGATAGCGCCTCTTGCCCGGTTGAACTTGCGCCGGACCAGATCTTCATCTCGGTCCCTGCCGGATGGTTTTTTTGAAACTCAGGCAGAACCAGGTTTTCAATTGCCTTGAACACCTTCATGTCCCTGAAGAACGAGGTTTCGTTGTTGGTCGCAAGGTCCAGCAAGAGCTGCTTGAACTGTCCTGTGATCCCGGTTTCGGCGAGCTTGAAGAGTTTTTCGAGACTCTCGACCGACAAAAGCTTTGCAATCTCCTCCAGTCTGTTTTGCAGCTGGAAGTAGTTGTGTTCCGCATAGACAATTCCGAGCTCCGACTCAATGTACTTTGCAAAAAAGGGCAATACTCTTTCATGCTGCATACGAAAAAGCCTTTCCTGAAACCCATTCCATTTTCTGAAAGAGGATGTCGATCGTGAACGGCTTCATGAGATATTCATCAATTCCCGCTGAAAACATCTTCTGAATGTCTTCAGGATCATTCTTCGTGGTCATCATGATGGTCGGGATCCTAAGCCCCATCCCCTTGATCGCAAGAAAGGTCTCAGGGCCATTCAGAACAGGCATTTCCCAATCGAGCAGAATCAGATCGAACTGATCGTTTTCTTTTAGCAACTCAACTGCCTCGGCCCCGTTGTGAACACTGGTGACCTCGACTTCTTTTGATTTCAAGAGAAGATTTTTCACAAATGCATGAACCGACTTCGTATCATCGACAATCAATACCTTGAACATATTCCCATCCTTATGCACAAACCCTTCCGGTTCTGACCTGATTCATCTGAACCGTTTTATCCTTCAACATCTCGACGATCTGATCCGGGCTCATGATCTGATCGTATGCCCCAACCGACTTCACTGCCCCCGGCATTCCAAAGACCACACAGGACTCCTCACTCTGAATGACCACCGCGCCACCCATTTCCTTGATCCGCTCCGAGCCGATTTTTCCATCCGCTCCCATCCCGGTGAGCACCAGCCCAAGACACCATCTTCCAAAGATCCGGGCAGCGCTGTGAAATAAGGGGTCGACTGCTGGCCTGACCGAATTCTCAAGCGGCCCTTGATCAAGCGCAATCTTCAGGACCCCTTCCTGATTTTCCATTCTCATGTGGAAGTTTCCAGGAGCCACATAAATCACTCCTTTTTCGATCCCTTGGCCATGCTTTGCCTCGAAGGTCGGAATCCCACTGATTTTTTGAATCCTTTCAGCAAGGGTTGCCGTGAAGATCGGCGGCATGTGCTGGGTGACCAAAATCGGGCAATTCAAGGGTCCGGAAATCCTGGAAAAGATCGACTCCAAAACCGTAGGGCCACCGGTTGAGGAGCCGATCACGATCACCTTTGGATGGAATCGATCCAAGGGCACTTTTTCATATTTTCCCGAGAATGGTTCGATCGGACGTTGGCCATCCTCTTTTGCAAACTCTGGAAACAAGGCCTTGATCTTTGGCAGTAAGACGCCCCTGATCCTGCCCGCAGGATCGGATTCCTGCATCGCGCTCAAGCCCCCTTCGGCCCCAGGCTTTGGGATGAAGTCTACTGCTCCAAGTTCGAGTGCCTCGAGTGTCGTCTCTGCCCCCTTTTTGGAAACCGAGGAGAACACGAGAACCGTCCGCTTGAGACTCCTGAGCTTCATTTCCCGCAGCATCTCGATGCCACTCATTTCAGGCATCTCAAGATCAAGGATCACGAGATCAATGTTTACCTGTTGGATCCGATCGAGGGCCAACCTGCCATTGGATGCAACTCCTGAAATTTCAATCCAGGGCAGGTCGGCCAGAGCGTTTCGAATCTGAGTCCTGTACAGTACTGAATCATCTACAATCAGGACCCTGAGCTTCTTCATTTTGCAGTACTCTTCACCAAGGCATTTAGCTTCTCTGCCAGCATTGCAAGCTCTTTGGATGCAGCCAGGGTCTGGTTCGATGCCGCGGTACTTTCGACAGAGGCCATGGAGACCGTTCGGACCGTGCTTGCGATACTCTCGACTCCTTTTTTGGATTCCACCACCACTCTTGAAATCTCATTCGTGGTTGCGGTCTGTTCTTCGACGGCTGCTGCGATCACACCCGCGATGCCGTTCAATTTCTCAACTGCGAGTGAAATTCCACCAATCGCTTCGACTGCATTCTTGGTGTCCCCTTGAATGGCACCGATCTTATTGGTGATGTCATTGGTCGCTTTGGCGGTCTGCTTTGCAAGCTCCTTGACCTCGTTTGCCACCACTGCGAAGCCCTTGCCTGCCTCGCCCGCGCGTGCAGCCTCGATGGTCGCGTTCAGCGCAAGAAGATTGGTCTGTTGGGCAATCGAGCTGATCACCTTGATCACATCCCCGATCTCCTGACTGCTCACACCGAGTTTCACGATAGTCGCGTTTGATTCCTGTGCCTTCTGCATGGTTAGTTTTGCCATCTGAGAAGATTCGTTTGTGGATCTTGAGATCTCCTTGATAGATGCAACCATTTCTTCCATGTTGGTGGCGACGGTTTGAACTCCGGTTGCTACCTGCTCGGAAGCTGCTGCTGCTGACTGTGATTCCTGGTTTGTCCGGTTTGCGGTGTTCGTCATCTCAGTCGCTGTTGCAGTCAGCTCATTTGATGCAGCTGAAAGCGCGGTTGCGGTTTCCTGAATCGAAAAGATCATCTTTTGCTGACTCGTAACATCCGTTGCGATCTTGACAACCTTGGCCACTCTTCCGGTCTCATCTGTCACTGGAGAATAGACCGCCTGAAGCCAAATTTCTTTTCCGGATTTCGTGAGACGCTTAAAGATTCCACTTTGAGGTTTACCCGCTCTTAGATTCTCCCAGAATTGGGCGTACTCGTTTGAGTTAACCAGAGACTGCTCACAAAATGACTTGTGATGTCGGTTCTTGAGCTCCTCCACAGAATAGCCCATGGCCTCCTGAAAAACCTTATTGGCGCTTAAGATCATGCCTTGAGTATCAAATTCAATGTAGGCAAACGATGCATCAATTGCACGAAAGATTCCGCGCATGTTCTGCCGTTCGATCTCTGCCTCGGTGATGTCGTATCGAACACCGAGATACTTCTTGGGCTTACCATTGTCGCCCATGATCGGTGCAATCACAGCATCCACATAGTATGGGGTGCCATCCTTGGCTCTGTTTTTCACGACACCTCGAAAGATTTTTCCCCGACCAATGGTGCTCCATAGTTCCTTGAACACCTCTTTTGGCATATCTGGATGCCGAGTAGTGTTATGAGGCTTACCGATCAATTCTTCCTTCGAATACTTCGACACCTCACAGAATTTTTCGTTCACGCTAAGAATGTCACCCCTTAGATTGGACTCCGAAACGATGCTGGTGAGATTCATGATGTCAGTTCGTACCTTCAACTCTGCCTTTGCTGCCGTGATGTCGGTAGCAAATTTTACGACTTTATAGGGAATTCCATCCTCACCCAGCACAGGGTTGTAGGATGCCATGATCCAGACTTCACGCCCGCCTTTTCCCATCCGCTTGAATTCGCCTGCTTGAAATTCGCCTTTGGCAAGCTTCGACCAGAATTCAACATACTCTGGGCTCTGCGAGAATTCAGGATCGCAAAACATTTGGTGGTGCCGGCCCTTGATCTCCGGAAGTGAGTACCCCAGGGTTTTCAAAAAGTTATCGTTTGCCTCAAGCACTGTCCCATCAAGCTTAAATTCGATCACCGCCTGGGAGCGATTGATCGCAGAGATCATTGCCTTGAGACTTGAGACATCATCTTTCGCCTTGTTTTCCATTCGATTCGCTTCCATGATTGTTTCTGTGTTTTCCATGATTCCTCCTGATTATTGATTGTTTAGTTGATTGTTTGGTTCATTTGTTTATTCAAAGTTCGGTGCAAGTTCCTTGGTGATTTTGTCCATATCGAGCAAACTCAGCAGTGTTCCATTCATCTTATAAATCCCCTTCACATACTTTCTGATCCCTGGAGGCAATGTTTCGGGAGACTCCTCGTAGATTTTTCCCTCCACCTCGACCACATCGCCAATTTGATCCACGATGAGCGATACGAGGTTTCCGTCCATACGACACACTACAGACATCTGTTGATTCACCTCTCCCTCACCCGCACCGAAAAGCTCACGCAGTCCGAGTGCCGTTGCGAGCTGCCCCCGAAGATTGATGAGTCCCCTGACAAAATTCGGAGCCAAAGGAACGGGGACCACTACCGGAGTCCCGGTCACTTCCTGAACCTTCATCACTTCGATTCCATAGTACTCATTTCCTACATAAAAGGTGGTCAGCAATTCGGAAACAGATTCTTGACTCTTCGCACTTACCTCGCTCATGCAGCCATCCTCCCTTCATCCATAAGATCAGAAATGGTCTCGATCAGAAGACCCGGCTTTAGCTTTTCGAGATACCGGTTGAATCCAGCTTTCATGCCCTGCTCGGCATATTTCTTGTCTGCGCGTGAGCTGAGCGCAAGGAGCGGGATCAGAGAAAAGCTTTGGTTTGCACGTACAGCTTGAGCAAACTCAAATCCGTTCATTCTTGGCATTTCGATGTCAGAGATAATCAAGTCAAAGGCCCCCGCCGTGCGGTTTAGAATCTCAACCGCCTCTTTCCCATCGACAGCTATCGTTACCTCATGACCTTCCTTTTGAAGGATGATCGTAACTGCTTTTCTAAAGAACACCGTGTCCTCTACTAAAAGAATTCGGAGGGGCCTCTTTACCTTTTTACTCACGGCCTGAATGGAACCGACCACTCCCCCCTTCACGGTCGCAGCGGAGTCAGGATATGCAAGTGCAATGATCTCAAACGGATCAATCGCGACAATCAAGCCATCCTTTGTGTTCAAGTTCCCAAAGAAGCCGGATTGGCGAGTGAGCTCTGAATCGACATCGGCATCCGTAGAGAGGGTATCAATGATCTCATCAACTTCGAGCCCATAGAAAACGCCACCTTTCTGAATGACGACAACTGACAGAGTTTCCTTAGTTGACGCCGCCTGGGAACTTCCATAACCAAGCAACTCACTGACATTCAAAATCGGCAAAATGCTCTTTCCGTACCGGATCATCCGCATCTTTCCAGATAATTCGATGGCGGTACGCTTGAACTCCTCCAGCCGGTTGACATACCCAAGAACGAGGGCGTGTTTGGTGGGCGAATTCAACCCGACCAGCAGGTATTCCTGAAAGTCCGAAGTACTCTTTTGATCTACCCTTTGCGTCTTGCCAGTGTTTTTGCTCGTCCCAACATGGGCAACCTTCGAGATCCCTTGAATGTCCAGAATCAAAGCAATCGATCCGTCTCCTAAGATGGTCGCACCAGAATACACTTGCAAAGACCGGAGCAACCGATTGAGTGGCTTAACCACGATATCGCCCGTATCTTGAATTTCATCGACTATCAGCCCAAAGGAACACTGATCTGCGCTCAATACTGCGATATTGAATGACTCGCGATTCTTAAACTCACCCTTGCTTACTCCAAGAATCTTATTCAGATCGACCAGGGGAAGAATGTTTCCGCGCAACCTGAATACGGGTGCTCCATGGAGATATTCGATTCGATTCTCAGAAGCCGATTGCTCAACGCGCACTAACTCTTC
The DNA here is from genome assembly GCA_018969905.1 of Bdellovibrionales bacterium. Taxonomy (GTDB): domain Bacteria; phylum Bdellovibrionota; class UBA1018; order UBA1018; family CAIMNF01; genus CAIMNF01. The sequence goes on along the minus strand of JAGWXK010000033.1, from coordinate 9,684 downwards.
GAGTTTCACTTGTGGAATCGCGAAAGTCTCACCGCCACTTCGAACAATGAGGGCCGGGATAATCGCAAGGGTAAGCGGAATCTTGATCTTCGTTGTGGTTCCACGACCGGTAACACTGCTCAACTCAACCGTGCCCCCGATTTTTTCGATATTCGTCCTCACTACATCCATACCGACGCCTCTGCCTGACACGTTCGTAACGACTGCTGCGGTCGAGAAGCCAGGAGCAAAAATAAGGTTAAAAACCTCTTTTTCGCTCATCGCGGAGGCTTGTGCCTGATTCACTAGACCCTTTTCAATCGCCTTGGCCAAAAGAGCTTCGCGGTTCAACCCCTTTCCGTCATCACTCACCTCAATTACGACCTGTCCGCCCTCATGAAACGCGCGAATGCTGATGTTTCCGTTCTCAGCCTTACCTGCCGCAGCCCTGATCTCGGGGGTCTCGATACCATGATCACAGGAGTTTCTCACGATATGGGTCAGAGGGTCCTTGATTGACTCCAGCAACGACTTGTCTAGCTCGGTTTCAGAGCCATTTAGCGTAAGTGTAATATTCTTTTTTAATTCCTGTGACAAATCACGAACCACACGGTTGTATTTGTTCAGGATATTCCCGATGGGCTGCATGCGAGTTTTCATCATTTCGCCTTGAATCTCGCTCGTAACCACATTTAGCCGCTTGCTTAGGTTCAAGAAATCAAGGTCTTCAGAGTGGTTTGAAAACTGGAGTACCTGGTTTCGAACGAGGACCATTTCCCCCATCAACGTCATCAGGTTATCAAGAAGAGCGACAGGAACTCGGATGGAACTAGCAGAGTCCCTCTCCTTCTCACTCGGGTCATTTGCATTCTGCGCTGGAACCATTGATATGACATTCTGTTTTTCACTCGGTTTTGAATTCACTTTTACATCCACCCCATGATTGATCGGCTTTAGATTTTTGCATGCAATTGACAGGTCTCGAATCAACGCGGGAGCCGAGGCCCTGTTTTCTTCGGATACCCTGCCGGTTTTGATTCCATCCATTTCAACTTCAACAAAGCGAATGGACTTAAAGAGGAGATTCATCAGTTCCACACTCGGAAGGTGGGTTCCCTCACGCAATGGCTCAAGACTGGACTCCATCGCATGCGAAATGTCACCAATGGAAACAAACCCAAACAAATAGGATGCGCCCTTTAGAGAATGAACATCACGATAAAGATCATTCAATGTTTCCTTTGAACCACCCTCCTTTGAACTCGCATCCTTCTCGATTGCCCCGAGGGCTTTGGAGATGCGCTCAATCATCTCCATTCCTTCAGCCACGAATTCATCAAGCGCACTATCGACCACCGGCGCTGCAGTCGCGACATTCACGTTCGATTCGGGAGCTGGAATCGGAGCGGGGGCCGTTATCGGACCCGGTGCCAAGAGCTGCGGCTCTGTCGCAATCACTGCCGGCTCGACCATAGCCTCATGTTCGGATCCGGGTGGAGTGTAGTCAAAGGATATCTCACCTCCGCCCAGCAGAATCCGGACGCCATCGATGCCTTTCAAGAAGAAATCCACATGACTTTTTGGGATTGCGGTGGCTCCTTTGAACCTCATGAAGAGAGTCTCAATCTCATGCACGTGGTGCTGCAGAGCCGTGAGCTCCATCATCCCGGCGGCACCCTTTAAATTGTGCAATGCTCTGAAAACGGAATCGAATGCACCCTTGAAGTCTACTCCGCTCTCAATCTTGAATAGACTCTTCTCCGCGATCTCAAGGATCTCGTTTGCTTCAATTTTGAATTCTTCTAAGTCTTCTTTGGAGAATGACATACCTTAGTTTCGGGGTTGTGAAAAAATAACTGAAGCAAATAGAAACATCTTTTTAAAATTAACATGCGTTTTTTTTCAAAATGGAAGGAAAAATAAAATACAGATGTTTAAAAAAATTAAAAACGCGATCAATTCTTTAGGAAATCTTTAAAACAAGATGCAGAAATGAAGATCTGTTAATCGAAGGAAAAAATCGGTAACAATCAAACGGAAAGGTTTTTCTACTTTCTATTTTTTGTTTCGATGCCGAAGTGATGAAGGATACAATTTTAGAGAGTAACTTAAATTTCATAGCGAGGATCTCATGCAATTAGTCCGTCTCATTTATTCAAGCCAACTGAAACCCAGCACCCAACCGGATGAACTTGCACACATCCACCATGAGGCTCTGAGCCATAATCCAAAAAAAGGAATCACCGGAACCTTAGTCTTCGGAGACGACCAATTTATTCAGTACATTGAGGGAGGGCGGAGTGAGGTGAATGATCTCTACCAAATGATTGGTAGAGATCCGAGACACGAGAAGATCAGTCTCATTGATTTCAGCGAGATCACGGAAAGGGAGTTTGTCGATTGGCATATGAAATTGGTGCTTCTTTCTGAGGCCAATCCAAAAGTTCTCCGTTTTTCCGATAATGGTTTGTTCGAGCCCTCACGGATGAGCGCCGAGACAGCGCTTCAATTTTTGCGTCAGTTCAAATGAATGAGCAATATAGATATGAACCTTGCCAATAGAGATCCTAATAGAAAAATACTCGTTGTCGACGATGAGCCAGAACTTTTGGATCTTCTGGGCGATATATTGAATCCTATTTCCGACGAAATCATTACGGCAGAAAATGGACTTGAGGCCCTTTCCGTTCTGGAGGCAAATCCAGACATCCATGCCATCTTGTCCGACATACAGATGCCCCGCATGAACGGCTTAGAACTTCTTTCACGAATCAGGTCGCAGTTCAACCCAATCCCATTCGTGGTGCTCACGGCTTTTGGTGATTCAAAGAGTTATCAAGAGGCGATCCGCCTCAATGCTACTGATTTTCTAGAAAAACCAATCGTATTCAAGCAACTCCAATTAGTGATGACCCGAGCCATTCGGTACGGAATTTCAATTCAACAATTGAATCACTCCTTGAATGAAGTTTTAGCAAAGGAACAGATTCCTGCCGAAATCTCTGAATCCATCAAGAGAGCAAGACGTACGGTTATGCTGATGAGGATTGAAAGCTCAATTTATTTGCAGAAGAGCGAGAGAAAAAACTGATCCTCAAAAGGACTTCGCCCAAACCCAATCATTCTGTTCGATTTTGACCATGCCTGCGGCCGTACCGTCCAATGTCCGTTCACGATGGGATCACCCATCCCCCTGGGGCCGGGGCGGGATTGCCCCCTTCATAAGAATGGATCTGGGAACATTCTTTCCTGCAATCTCCAGCGAAATCAAAAATGATGGAACGATTGGACTCCTGTAGTAGGTTCCGATGATTTTTCTGTTACGATCCATTCCCAATTGCTGAAAATGAATCAGTGTCTGCAGAAGAGGCCTGCCGTTTCTCCAACCGCACCACTCTTTCAGGCCTTTCATTTCCGGTGCGATGATGAGGGGAAACTCCTTTTGCAAGCGAAGGGACTCGTTCCTCGGCAGGTGGAAGATGTCTTGTTCCAAGACCTTGGCCTGCATCTTCGTCAGGAAACTCGAGGTCTCCTCACACTTCTCCATCAGAACAAAACCCAGATCCAACTCCACGCAAGCCGCAATGAATTTTTCGAGGATGGACCGCGAATTTTCGGATTGGTTTGTCGGGGCCACCGGTTCAGCCAAGGAGACCTCATCACCACGAGGGGGCAAAACCTGAAAAATGGGCGCAAAGATCTCAGCCACGGAGATTCTTGAGTCGATACTCCAGTCCGAAATTTCGAGCTTTTTAAGCGTAAATACGAGCAACTGCAGGCCCAGCTCGGGGTGCCTCACGGAGAGCAAATTTGCGGCTTCTTCGAATGCCAAACCCATCTCTTCCGTGGCCAAAAGATTTTCAAGCCCCGGCCGATAAAATGAGGGACCGATCCTCGATACTGTGTGGATGGCCTCCCTGACGGATGCGCCGGCCAAAAGTTCCAGATAAAACAGATAAACAAGCTGCGTGAGCATACCTTATCTTATGAAGTCCACGGCCCGGAAACAACCGAAAAGACGGGAAACACCATGACGAATGTACCGGGATTTTTGTGGATCTTGTCTGGCACTTTACCAACTGCTCGAGGAACCACCACCCCCGGAGGAGCCTCCGCCCGAACTGCTTCCACTTGAACTGCTGCCAGATCCGGATGATCGAGAAGACGAGGACCAGGAGGATCGCAAGCCCCCACCCGAACGATAGGTTCGGCCGCGAGAAAAGGAATGGGCGAGTCCAGTGAAAAAAAGTCCGAAAAACAGAAAAAAAACCAGAAAAACATAATGCTCTTGATGAATCAAATAACCGAGGAATGCGAGGATTACGGCGATGAAAATTTTGGTTCGCAGACGGGCCTGAACAAACCCGAGCGACATCTTCTTTAGGACCAGGAATAAGTGATAAAAAAGGGATAGTAGGAGGATCACGATCATCCAGGCGGCCAAGGGGTCTTTGCGATGAATCTTTTGATACCAATCAAAAACCATGTCGAATGCCCGGTCTTTCAAGTACAATTCGTCATCAAGCCCGGTCACCTTCCCGGAGACTTTTTTTGCAATCAGCTCAATTGCCTCGGATACTCCTTCCGAATATTCCGAATTCCGGAAGCGAGACTTCAGGGTTTCTTCTTGCAGACGCTTGGTCCACGCGTCGGTCAGGACAGATTCAAGACCATAACCCACCTCGAATCTCATTTTCCGATCACTTGGCACTGCGATGAAGAGAAGCCCGTTATTGACTTTCTTTTTTCCGAGCTTCCATTTTTGGAAGACCCGTTGAGCAAGGTCTTCGATCGTGGTGCCCCGAACATCCTTTGCAAAATACACCGCCATCCAGACATTCCCTGAATCCCTGAGGCTCTGGATCCTGAGCTGAAGATCTTCCACTTGCTCAGCGGTCAGAACACCGACCTCGTCCAGAACATCACCTTGGAAGGAAGGAACAGAATCAAGGCTTTCACAATGACCGGAAAGACCTGTCAGCTGGATAGCTAGAAGAATTGGAAAGAAGAATTTCATTCCAGCATGATATCCTTATTATGTCAGAATACGAAAGGAGACCTCTGATGAGAAAAGGCGGCTTTACCGAGGAACAGTGGCTTTTGACTCTTAGAGTTGCCTTCTATCTTTTTTCAAGCTCAACCCTGACCCATCTTCTGGCGGTATTTATTTCGAAGGTTCGTGCCCGTTTCACGGAAATTCCCTGGGGTTTATTCGCCGCGAATCCATTTTTGTGCCTTTTCTTTTCATTATTCATTTCAATAGGCTTGAGAGGCGAAAGCCTGGCGATGATGTGCGGTGGCTTTTTTGCAAGTGTATTTGTTTTACTGCCAGCACTTGCAAATTTGATTCAATCCATATTTTCCGGAAGACCCTGGGTGGAAAGAAATGCCAAAACACTCAAGAGGTCCGGTGTCATATTGGTCAAGCTTTGTTCCGGGGCTTTTGTCGGGGGAATCCTTTATTTCCTATTCGACAGTGTTTTGGGATTCATCGTCGTATTCGTTTTCTTGGGATTTCCTCAATCGAAAAGTCGCTCCGGTTCATCCGGTGGTTCTCGCTCCCGTTCATCGACAGGTCAAAGCTCCGGATCATCCTCGAGTTCCAGCTCCTCGGGCGGGGGCTCATCCGGTGGTGGCGGCTCTTCGAGCAGCTGGTAAACCCGAGCCTGATCCGCTAAAACCCCTTGTCCTCAAAGCTCTGCCTGAGCCTTAAGCGATCCGCCCTGGGTGCTAGACAGAATTCCCGGCACGCCTCAAGGAGCGCGCGAATCAAATCGTGCCGGATATCAGACCTGGCCGTGGAGAGCCTCTGACTTGCTTTCAGGATCAGTAAGTCCGCTCGCTCCGGAAATAAATCCCTCACCCGCCAAAGGGTAGAGAGAACGAAGTCAGAATTGGAGAAATAAAGCGTTTCAAATGCTGGATCATAGCGAATCGGGTTTCTTCCGTTTTTAGGCATGGAGAGTGAGTACTGCCGGATATTGGATGCGATTTCAGGATTCCCACTTACGGCAGTCGCAAAATAATCCGCAAGCCCCTCAAGCATTGGGGTGGAGAGCGTGAGCTTTAGATGGTCGCTGAGCGCGATATGGGCGAATTCATGATAAATGATCTCCGGAATCATGGCGGTGTCGAGATAATAGTATTTTTCCAAAAATAGGGAGTCCAGGTATCGACTCCCGCTCAGAATCAAGGCACCCATCGCAAGCGTTCCTGCCTGCTGTAGGACCTGATTCCGATAAGGGGTGGCAAGGGTCGCAGGATAGAACCACCTCTGAAGCGTGATTTGAATCAGACGACTGACCACGCTCTCTTTGATCGGTCTCGTGAGCGCTTGCAGGTAGGCCGAGATGGGATTTCCAGAGCTACTTAGCCCGCTTCCGGGCAGATCTCGGGTTAAGATCTGCTTTTTTGGCCGAAACCAAATCTCATTTCCCCAAGAATCTCCCCCGACTCCGTCCATGGGCCAACCTTGTGGAATACTAAGTGCGTTGTTGTATTCCGGAGCCACTCGCTCATGCTGATAATGGGCAAGGTCACTGAAGGCGCGGGTCATTTCAAGACGGATCACAAGAGGTGGCAGGGATTTTACAAACTCCGAGGACAAGTTCTGAACCCAAAAACGTCTTGCAAGGGTCAAGTGATGATAAACGGTTCCAGCCTTGAGCCTCAGTTCAGGATCAGGGTCATTCAGTAATATGGGAACCTCCTCGACTCCCTTCACGATCTTAAAATGCTTCCCTTCGAATCTCTGATCCGAACTCAAATCCTGAAGCTCGACCTCCCTTAACACCGGTCGGAATTCATCGCCCCTCACAAGCACCAGTGCTTGGTGCGAAGAGGCGGATACCGGTTCTGCAAAAGCCTGGGCCATCATCATCAAAAATTTAAAAAGGATCATAAGTGGAATCTCCGGTGCCTAGGTTTCCGTTCCCTTGATTGATCCTCCTCGCGACCACACCTTCTACCACCACGAGCGCAAGGGCTGAGATCAGATTGTAGGGCGGCGGAACCAACACATTCGCACTGCCCGAAACTTGAAGCAGAAATCGGGAGAGCTTCGACCAGGAACTCACAGCAGGACTCCAGAGGTCATCGATCTTCAGAACTTCTGATATCAAATTCGATTGGATCAGGCCGGTTTCAAGCGCTGCAGTAACGACATCCTCATACGAAAAGGGGCTACCCGCGAAGAGGGATGAGCGATTTAGGTCATCGATTGATTTTTTAAGGAGCTTTCTTGCAAAATAGTACTGCCCCATTGGAGACAGAGGTATCACCTCGCTCTGATCACCTCGCGTGAAGACGAGGTCCGCCCGAGTCGCATCCATTCGCTCAAAGGATTTCTTTAAAAGATCGCTCATCATGATGATCTGAATTGCGTCGAATTGCGAATATAGTGTTTCCCGATACGTCAAATTGGAATTGCGATACCTAAAAGAAGAGCTGAATTCATTGGGGCCCAAGTCTGATGCACCAGGGTCAATCCCTTTGCTCCGATCCTTCACCTGGATGAGGACCTTGAGGTACGAAGCAATCGAGATCTCCCACTCGCGTACTCCAATCAAGCTTAGCCCTTCAAGCAAATCTAGGACTTCTGATTGAATCCATCCGGATTGATAGGCAAGAAGATTTGAGATCCTTGAGATTTCGGGATGCCTGACATAACGCTCTTTTGTGCATCCAGGAGCGCTTGGAGATGATCCTTGAAATCCAAGGTAGATCGATTTCAAGGCCAGCTGTGCCGATCCATCCCCCATCGACCGGAGTTGATCCACCTCCGCCTGCTCCCGGCGCCACACTCGACGGGATTGGAAATGCATGAGCCTTGATCGAGATTCGGATATCTCAACCATCGCCTCATAAAAGAGATCATCAATCCAGCCTCTTGATCTCCAAACTACGAATGCATCAGAGAGGCTCTCGTGATCATAAGGGAGCTGCATTTTTTTAAGCTCACTTACAAAAGAATCAAAAATTTCAAAATCACAATTCAATCCCTTCTCAGCCTCCAGACGATTCAACGATGCAGCCAAGGCACTGAACTGCGCCTCAGCATCTTTTCCGCCCCGAGCAAGAGCTTCTGCCTCACGGGATTTTGAAAAAGAATGAGTGACCGCCTCTTTTGTATTTTTTAATTTGGAAATTTCAAATGCGTCGGCCTGAGTTACTAAGCAAAGCCACCCCAAAACCATTCCAAAAATCAATCCTGACCTCATTCCCGCTCCCTTCTTAAAAATTGGGCCCTTGGAGTGATACCCCAAAGGCCCGAATTCATGCTTCCGCCTTAGAGTGCGGCAGCATTGTTGTTTGTGGTTGGAGTCGGATCACTTGTCCAAGGAATGGTGCAGTTGTTCTCGCGGATGCATCTGACTACATAGTAAGTCACCGCCCCCACAATCAGCACACCGATGATGATTCCAGCGGGATTGAATCCACCTTTGCCACCACCGCTGTAGTTCGCGCCTTGCTGATAGCGGCTTTCCATAAAGTGCATCATGAGGGCACTTGCATCCTCTGCGGACATTCCGTTCTCATTGATCGTCGTCATCAATCGGTCAAAGTCCTGAAGGGTTTCGCTATCGAGGATGGATGCGCGCATGTAGTTCATGAGCTCAGCCGCAGTCACGCCTTGTGCTTCGAGTTTTGCGAGCTGATTCTTAAAATCAGCAACCGCCTGCTCTTGTGAAGTCGCCGTGCCCGCCTGAACTGTCATCGCATATCGAAAACCATCAAAGGCCTTCGCAATCATCTGGGTGTGATCCGCACCCTGATTCGCATTACCCGCAAAAGCGGAACTGGAGACCAAGCTCATTACCATTATTGTACAGAGGAGTTTTTTCATCGTGTTTCCTTTCTCAGATCATTCTGAGGAGGCCACTTTTAGCCCGCGCCCGATTGCGCTTCAATTTGGAATCTCCCTCTTTTTTAGCTCAGACATTGTGTCTCATGGCTCAGGCGCTGAAACGCCGACCAGGCGGTCCTCACCTGCTGGCCGCCCGGCATGGGCATTTTGGTCCCGAAACTTTTTTTTGAGTTCGTGCGGCAAAAACAACTTTCCCGTATTGGATTCCCCATGGGAATCAGACTCAAACCTTCGTCGACCTGATCGGCGCAAGTTTCGGGTTGATTTGGTGGACTACAGGAAGCAAAACCCGTGGGTGAATTTGAGCTCGGGAAACTCTTTCACCCTGGCATGAAGCTCCGCCCAATTGCGAACGCACACAGCCCGTCTTGCGGCAATTGGTGCACCTTGCATGCCTTGGGCATTTATCTCTTCGACCTGATCCGTGCAGCCAAGAAAAAGATCGCAATAAAGATCCAGATCAGGCTCAACAACAGACAATAAGCCGCATACCATTCGAGTTCATCTGATTTTGGTTTCTTAAGGTAACCCTCGATTTCATCCAGACTAAAAACAAATAGCACTCCACCAGCGATTACCAAAAGGGCGCTGATCGCCAATGAAAACGGATGATACGACCAAACTATGGATCGATATCCCGGATTAAACAGGTTGGTAAAAAAATCGAGGGAGACCGCGGAGAGCAAGGACGCCAAGACACGCACCATGCCATTCAAAAAAGGCGCGGTGATCCGAAGCCATTTTAGTCGATAGAAAACAATCAGCGCGAGAGAAAATCCAAAAAATGTGCAAATCACTTGCACAGCCGTTGAATCTTTCTGAGTGCCCATGATGGCCAT
>JAGWXK010000141.1 GCA_018969905.1 Bdellovibrionales bacterium | reverse complement strand
AGAAGGCCGCTCAGACAGAGCAAGGTGTATTGATCAATGGTGAAAATGGAACCGGGAAAGAGTTGATCGCACGGATCATCCATAACCGTTCCTCCCGTTCTAACGGAGCTTTTGTTGTGATGAACTGTGGACTCAGTGGAGAAATTCTCGAGTCGGAGTTTCAGTCCAAAATGGAAGCGGCAGCAGGTGGTACCGTTTTTCTTGAAGAAATCAATCAGCTTCCCCTTCATCTTCAGGCCAAGCTCGTTCAGAGTCATGGAAGTACCCGAATCATTGCTTCCTCCAGTGCCAATCTCCAGGAAGCGGTTTCTGATAAGCTTTTCCGTTCGGATCTCTTCGCCAAGCTCTCATATGTGAATTTTTCGATTCCCGCTCTTCGTGAGCGAGTAGAGCAGATTCCAACTCTAGTGAGTGCTTACATTGAGAAATTCAATCGGCTCACTGGCTCAAATGTGAGCCCGACCCCGTCTCCAGAGGCGATCGATTCTCTTACAAGCTATAATTGGCCTGGAAACATTCGTGAGCTAGAGCATGTGATTGAGCGGATTGTGATTGTGAAGGGGCAGGGCACCATTGAGGCTTCTGATCTTCCCACCAAGATTTTCCAGGCGGCAAATCAGGCCTTCATCGGAGCTGGTGCGAATTCGGATGTGGATTTCCCGCGAATGTTTCTCTCCGAGAAGGGAGTGGATCTCAAGGCTGTTGTTACGGCCTTTGAAAACCATCTTGTAGATCAGGCACTGGCTCGTACCAGTGGAAACAAGAATCGGGCATCCATGCTTCTTGGTTTGAATCGAACCACCCTCGTGGAGAAGCTTCGTAAGCGTGGAATGATCACTCCTCTCAAATCCAATTCCGATTTTCGTGGGCCGATGAGCGGTAGCAGTGAATGAGTTGAGTAGTCCATCCGGTAACGTTAGGATTCTCTGACGATGAGCCCCGACTCGAACCTGAGTCGGGGCTTTTTGTTGTCTGGAATTCGATGTAGAGTACGAGTGGAATGAGAACTTTTTGTGTGCTTTCTGTTGTGGTTTTCGGGCTGATATTTTCCATTCATTCGGCGGATGCAGGCCGGAAAAGGAACGGGATTGTGAAAGAGGTGGAAAATCTAGTACAGGAGGCAATGGTAGAGGCGCCTTTAAATCACGAGGTTTGTTTTTCGCCCGAGGAAAGGTGCGACCTTAAACTGGTTCGCTTTGTGGAAACTGCAAAGGCCTCGATCGACATCGCGGTTTTTGACATCAATCTCGATCAGTTGGTTCATGCGATTTTGGTAGCATCCAAGAAGGGGGTACGGGTCAGGGTTCTTGTGGATATTCGTCAATCCAAAGGGCCCTATTCTCTTGCCAGCACTTTGAAAAAAGGTGGGATTGAAGTCAGGCGTGGGGTGCAACGGGGTTTGATGCATCACAAATTCGTGATTGTGGACGGGAAGAGATTGGAAACGGGATCTTTCAATTATACGAATCATGCGAGTCGGGCCAATCAGGAAAATCAGGTGTATCTTGATGAGGCTTCGATTGTTTCCCGTTTTTCCTCTCGCTTTCAGAAGAGTTGGGAACAGTCCAGGGAATTTGGTGGCTAGAAATGTGTGTCCAGTTCATGATTGGTAGGTCCGCTCGGGAGCTGTCGATGCTTTTTGATTCACGGTTGGAAGAGGATTTTCAGTTCAAATCACATGTGTTTCCCGGGTATTCCGCGCCTGTCATTGGAATGAGGGAAGGGGTTCGTATGATCAAACCGTATCGGTTCGGTCTGATTCCCCACTTTGAGAAGAATGAGAAACCGAAGATTGTCCTGCATAATGCCCGGGTGGAGACCCTCCATGAAAAAGCCGCGTTTCGGCGAGTTTTTTCAAAGCAGAGATGCTTGATCCCGCTGGACTCTTTTTTTGAATATCTGACTCCAGCCGGGGAAAAGCGGGGACTTTTTAGGATTTTTTCAAGGAGCGGAGCCATTCTTGTTGCTGCTGGTCTATACTCCCGATGGTGTTCTCCGGGTGGAGATGTGGTCTCTTCATTCACCATGATCACAAGGCCCGCTGCGCCTGAGATCATGAGTGCAGGGCATGATCGTTCCCCTTATTTCCTTTTGCCCTCAGTTTTCGATGACTGGCTTTCTGGAAAAGGGGAGGATGCGTCCAGATGGTACGGAGTCCTCGAGGGGGGGCGTGAGGACCCTGAATTTGAAATGGAGCGGGTTAGTTCAAAAAGCGTGTAGGCTGTACCGCGCTGCCGATGAATTGCGCTTCGTTGGAGCCTTTTGAGTTGAAAATCCGGATGAGTGTTGTGCGATCCGGGGTGGTTGTGATGAGAATCTGAGAAGATCCCATCACCCCTGAAATTGCAGTGGGTGATCGGTTTGTGAATCGGGCCTTGGTGATCTGATAAATGGTCCAGTGGATGGACTCGGTGCAAAGCATTTGCAGGTCGCACTGAGGTAGCCTCGGTAACCGCAGGGTCTTTGCATCCGTATCGATGAAGATGCTTTTTTGGAGAAGAGGCAGGAACTCTGCTTGTACCGCTGCTTCATTTGCAGGGTGAGCCACGAAGATTTCAAACTGCGCTGCCTTGGCGGGCATGCAGGCGATCAGGATTGCGATGCTTGTTATTTTGATTAGTGTTTTCATAGGGTCCCCTTCTTCAGTGAGACCGTTTTAACGAAATTGATTTAGAATCGAAAATTATTAGATTTTAATTTATTTAATTATAAATAATTATGAATTCGTGCTTGTCTAGTTTGTCTGAGAACTGCCTGGTTCCCCAATCTTTTCCTTGTTGTCCTTGATGGTTTGGCGGATCAGGTTCCTCATGATCCGATTCCGATTTACCTGGCCGACCAGGGCCTTGGCATCGTCATAAAGACCCGGATCGTTGATGAATGCCCCCAAGCTGCCCTGGCCTTGATCTATTTTTTCCAGAATCGAATTCAAATGATTTACCGAGGATCGAAGTTTCATCTGACCGAGTTCTTCATTGAGTTTGCCTGTGATGTCTCCGAGGTTTTTTGTGGTGCTGGAGAGAGCCTGGAAAAACTGTTCCGATCGGTTTCCCCGATTGAATGCGCTTAAAATGCGATCAAGGTTTTCGGCGGTGGATGTCAGGCGCTGGACCAACTGGTCGCTGGATGTGATGATTTGCGAGAGGTCCTTGGTCTTCCCCTGGGTCAGCTCGCCGCCATTCTCGATTGCGGGAAGCGTGGGGTCGCCAGGATTGACGGAAAGGTATTTGTCCCCAAGCACTCCTTGGGTCACCACTTCCACTGTGGAGTCCTTTCGAAGGTATTCCGTGTAGTCCCGTTCCACGGTGAACTCGACACGCATTTCCCTCTTCGGGGAATCAAAAGAGATCTTCGAGACCGCACCGATCTGAAGTCCCCCTAGAGTCACCTTTGCCCCATGAACGAGACCATCGACTTTTTCAAAGTGTGCAAAGTATCGATTCACAGAAGTGAAGATACTTTGTTTGCCTCCCAATACCAGAATGGAGATCAGGGTGATGACAAGGCCGGTGACGACAAACATCCCGACACGGATTTCCATTTTTTTCTCGTCTATTTTCATCGGATATGTGCTCCTGTGGTGAAAGATCTTACTAGTACGTGACTCGAGTTTTTCATTTCTTCAACGGGCATGACCAGCTCGATCCTGCCTTGATTCAAAATCCCGACACGATCGCAAATTTCAAACGCCGCAGGGATGTCATGTGTAACGAAAATCGCCGTCATTCCTCTTTTTTTGAAGGAGAGAATGTTCTGTAAAAGTCTTCCCGTATTCACTGGATCTAGTCCAGCAGTGGGCTCGTCGAACAGAATGACCTTGGGCTGAAGAATGATTGCCCGCGCGAACCCCGCGCGTTTCTGCATGCCACCCGATAACTCGTTCGGCAGCAGTCGATTGGCTCCTTTCATGTCGACCATCTCAAGGACCTCGTTTACTTTGATTCGGATCTCGGAAATTGAGAGTTGGGTATGTGCGCGAAGCGGGTAGGCGAGATTTTCTTCCACGGTAAGCGAGTCAAAAAGCGCACCGTTTTGAAACACATAGCTGATCTGGGTCCTGACTTTGAACAATTCTCTTTCTGTCAGAGGAACCAGATCGCGCCCTTCAAAAAGAATTTGACCCTCATCTGGGGTCTCAAGTCCGATGATCGATCTCAGGATCACGCTCTTCCCGCTCCCTGAGCCGCCAAAAAGTCCAAGGATCTCCCCCTCGTGAAGGTCGAGACTTACCCCTCGATGGACTTCCTTTTCCCCAAAGCTTTTCTTCAGGTTTCGAAGGCTCAATGCGATTTTTGTTTCTGTCTTGGAATTCATGGCAATTTTAATATTTCGGGAACACCGTGATGATGAAGAACTTGGTCAGAAAAAAATCCGCAATCATTATGAAAATCGAACTTGTGACCACGACCCAGGTGGTGGTCCGCCCAACGCCTTGGGTTCCACCCTCGGTGTTGAGGCCTTTCCAGCAGGCAGAAATGGCAATGAAAAATGCGAACACGATGGTTTTTGCCATTCCGGTGAACAGGTCAGCAAGTGTGATCGTCTCTAAAATCTTCGCATAGAAGAACGAGTAACTGATGTTGAATTCCAGCTTCACCACGAGCATAGCCCCAAGAAGTCCAACATAGTCGGCAAGCAGGGTTAGGATGGGG
>JAGWXK010000032.1 GCA_018969905.1 Bdellovibrionales bacterium | reverse complement strand
GGAATCGCAACCTGCAATACCATCACTCTTGGATCATCCTCAGGCAACCACACCTACACGGCGGTGGTTGCGGGGGCAGGTTCTGTCACTTTTGGTGCGACAGCCAATCCTGCAACCAGCACAAGCCCCACAGTTGTGAGAATTTATGAGGCTCCCTCGGGAACCGATTCCATCGGAACCAGAAGTCTCACGAACGGGCAGACACTGGCCCTGCGTGCCGTTATTTTCAGGCCTGCCGACTCGACCATACTCAAGGAAACTTCGGTAAGCTGGACCACAACGGGAACTCTGCGGGCATCCGATCTGAGCACCAGTGCCGGGGGCGCTCGGGTGACCCTTACACCCTCGGTCACTTCGACCGGATCCATTCAGGCTTATTTGACCAATCCGGATGAGATTTCGAACTATAACGTACAGGCACCGTTCGGCGCCATTACGGGCACCATTACAGCATCCATCACCCAGACTCCAACTCAAGTCCTCGTGGTCTCCGGAAACAGTCAGTCCGCACCAAGAAGCACCACCCTTCCAAACCCGTTCCAGGTCAAGGTGCTTGATGCATCAAACTCCGTGGTACCGAACATCACTGTTACTTTTTCTACCTCCTCCGGAGGCTCTGTTTCTTGTTCGGGAGGTGTTGGAAGCGCGGTTACCGGTAGCGATGGAATCGCAAGTTGTTTTGGCGTTTTGGGCTCGACCGCAGGAAACCAAAGCTTTTCTGCAAGTGTTGCGGGAGCTGGAGCGGCAAACTTCAGCGCTACTGCGACAAGCGCATCAGTCAATCCCCCTGCGGCCGTCGCGGTTGCAGCAGGCAGCATTTCGTCCGGAACCGCAGGACAGGCCCTGAGTGGACTTGGACTAATTGCAAGGGTATCGGACTCAGGTGGTGCCTCCGTACAGGGTACGAGCGTCACCTTCAGCGTGGTTTCGGGAGGAGGAAGCATCAATTGTACGAATCCGAAACCCACTGATTCTGACGGCTTGGTCGCCTGCAATGTCACCCTTGGATCATCTCTGGGAAGCCAGGTGTTTCAAGCAACCGTCACCGGTTCCTCTCCGACCCTCTCAACCAATTTTACGGTCACTGCAGCCCATCCTCCAACTCGACTCCGGATCTATCCTCTTGCAGGCACAAGCGCGGTCGGCAACCTGAACCTCACGATAGGTGATCCCGCCTACCAAATGGCTGCAGTTTTGGAGGATTTGTCAGGAAACCTGATCAATGATTCCGCAAGCCCCGTAACCGCAACATGGACAGTCTCCGGATTAAGTTCGGCACGACTTTCCACATCAGGTGCAGGGAAGTTCGCTTCCTACAATCCAACGGGTCCGGATGAAATCGGAGTGATCACCGCAATCGCGTCCTCGGCTTCGATGTCAACCTACAACATCACTCAAGCCACCACCGCAACGGGAATTGTAACCGTAGCCTATGCGCTTTTGCCGGATCGGATCTCGATTGTGACCTCAACCAACAACCAGGTCGCAACCACCCGATCGGATGTCACGCTCACTGCAAACGTGAAGAACACAGGAAACGTCAATGTTCCCGGAGCATCGGTGAGATTCCAGCCTGCAACGGGCGGAGGCACGGTTGCTTGTATTAGTTTTGCAAACTGTTCTTGCGTGAACAACCAGGATTGTACTGTTGCCACGGATTCTTCGGGTAACGCTTCCATTCGCGCAACTCTGGGCTGCCAGACCGGGGCAGGAAACCAAACCTACAGGGCCACCATCAGTGGAGCGGGCCTGACGGTTCCACAGGTCATTTTCAATGCGACAGGAACTCCGGGTCTTGCATCCTCCCTTGCGTTCACCACCTCACCGGGCGGTGCAAATGCGGGTTCCACTTTTGGCACACAGCCCGTTGTTGAGGTTCGGGATAGTTGTGGCAACGTGATCACTTCAGATAACACCACAGTCGTTACGATTCCCACCACTCCGAACACCGGTACCGGGACTGTGGAAGGCACACGGACTGCAACAGCCGTTTCGGGAGTGGCGTCCTTTGTGTCACTGAACTATTCCACCGCCGAAGCCGGAGTCAGAATCAACGCAAGCGCAACTCTGAACGGCAACCCTGTGACCGCGACCTCGGGATCCTTCACTGTAGGCGCGATCATCGCAGCCGCACAATGCGCTGCTGGCGCACCTGCCGGATGGTCCACCACAGAGGGTGGATGTCGTGATTTGACTTCAGGTTTGGTGTGGAGTGCACGATCCGCCAGCACGATGAACTGGCACAATGCGGTTTGGGATTCGACCGTAACGGGTTCGGCACCGGAAGCATTGGAAGTCAGCAGAGGAATTGTGAGAGATGTTACAGGGAGTGGCTCGGTTGATGCGGCATTCGGCGCTTACTGCCATGATCTGGTAGAATCAGGATATAGCGACTGGCGAATGCCCACAACGACAGAATGGACATCTGCGCACACCAACAACGCAACGGCTGGACTCCAAAATTATACGGGCACCACGTATTGGACATCCACGGGAAGCTCTGCCACAATTGCCGCGAGATTTCTTAATGGAGTCGCGACTACTGACGGGAATAGCAACCTTACCATGCTTTATAGTGTTCGCTGTGTTCGTCAAACCACGGCGGATCGGATGGTCTTGACCTCACAACCTTCTAGCGTGAATTCAAACATCGGGCACGGACGAAACATTCCCTTTTACGTTCAGCCGATCATTGCTCTTCGTGATTCCTCAAACTCCATTCCTTACCCCGATGTTCGGGCCGTCACCATTTCGGCCTCGGTTTCCGGCGGATCAGGATCCCTGGCAGGAACCACGACCGTAAATACCAGCAACGGAGTGGCAACATTCACGGATCTTCGGTTCAATGGAAGCGGCACGGTCACCCTGACTGCTTCTGCTCCTGGAATCCAAAGCGTGACTTCGAATCCCTTCACCGTGAATGAAACCATCCCCTTTGCCCAGTGCAAAGCCACAAGTGGGGCTTGGATCAATGCAAACGGCGGCTGCAAACATGTGGGCACGGGGCTGATCTTCAGTCACAGGATTGGAACCATTGCAAATCCCTTGGGTGCACTTTTTTCTTGGCATGAGGCCGTTTGGGGAGGAGCCATTGTGGGAGGTCCCAACTCTGATCCGGACACTTTTGACAATGGTCTTTTGAACGACTACGATCCCGCCACCACTCTCACAGGAAATTTTGATAACTCAGGCACACATTTGTGCAAAAACCTTAACGTGATGGGATTTGAGGACTGGCGATTGCCGACATCCACCGAAATGGCTTTAGTCGATGCATCCGTTGGCAATTCAAAGCTGATTGATAACACTCCCGGCAGCACTATTTTTTGGAATTCGAGTTCTCAGAATGCAAACTCAAATTCTGCATCGTTCACCTTCTTGACGGGAAATGAAAGTTGGGCGGTCAAAACAACTACATACTCTGTCGCCTGCGTTCGTCGGGATCCCCCTGCATCGCTGGTGTTCTCGACCCAGGCAGGCGCTAACGCAAACGGATTTGGCGCGGGTATACCTTTCACTACTCCGCCTGTTGTACAAACTCGAGATACAGACAACACGCCCGTATCAGGCAACGGTACGATTCAGGTCACCCTTCGAAACTCCGACGGAAGCACCGTGACCAACGGAGCCCAGCTTTGCACACTTAACAATAATTACGCCTACACTTGTGGAAGTACATTGACTGTTGATTTCTCAAACGGATCAGCAACACTCTCTTCCCTTACGATTTCAAAGCCAGGAAGCTACATTCTTAGGGCATCTACAAGCAACCTTTCCTGGAATGGCGTGAATCTTGGGCCTTCCTTGGCAGCCGTGAACTCCGCCACGATTGTCATTCCGGATACATTCCTGCTGTCGCGATGCGCTTCGGGCTACACCACAACGAACGGCGGTTGTATGGATGGAAACGGAAAAGTCTGGTCCCACATCATCTTGACTCCGAACCAGGCCGGGGTTGCCTCAGGTCTGTCCTGGCATGAGGCAGTGTCCGCGAATGATTATGATGCCGCTCTGCCTCCCGGGGCCGGTGGAGTGGATATAAATCCATCCGTCAACATCTGCGACAGCCTGATCTTGAATGGATTTGAAGATTGGAGATTGCCGACCCGTGCTGAATACAATGCTCTAGGCGGTCAAGGCGGAACCCAGTTCAATTGGCAGGGTCAAACCAATTGGTCGGGCTGGACCATTCGTTTTTGGACTTCATCCACCGATAGCGCCACCCCAGGAAACGCGTTTTATGCTCGATCAGCTCCGGGCCTGACCACCATTTCTACCTCGGTACCGAAGTCTTCAGGGAATCCCGCGAATGGATTTGACACGTCAAATGGTTATCTCATCCGCTGCATCCGGAATTGACGGGAGAACACCGATGAAACGGGCATCCTACCTTCTCGCCTACACGATTCCACTTTCGGTTTGGGGGTCAGTGGAGTTTTTGGAAGATGCCTCCCTCTTGGCCCTTCTCTACACATTCGGGTTTCTTCCCCTCCTTGAGTTGTTCCTGCCTGTTTTGAGTAAAAATCAAAGTGACGAGACACTGACCCGAATCGCCCGGAACCGATATTTCGATCTACTTCTTTACTCGATGGTACCAATCCAGTGGTTTCTGGTATTCCGGTTTTGCCATGCATTCCAATATGCCAGCTCCGCAGAATTTGATTCGGGCTTTCTCAACCCCACAAACATGCTTGCCCAAATCGGCCTCATCAGTGCGCTTGGAATTGCATGTGGCGTGATCGGAATCAACGTAGCGCATGAACTAGGCCACCGCAAAAGCCGTCACGAACGGATTCTGGCGAGGTTGCTGCTTGCCACTTCCCTCAACTGGCAGTTCTACATCGAGCACAACCGGGGTCACCACAAAAATGTTTCCACTCCAAATGATCCTGAAAGTGCAAGGCTCAACGAATCCGTATACTCATTTTTTGTCCGTGCGATTCGTGACAGCTTTCGGAACGCTTGGAAACTCGATCGGAGAGAGCTGCTCATTGGCATCGGATTCGAGTCCGCACTGCTCCTTGGGATTGGCATTTTCTTTGGAGCAAAAACCCTCCTCGCCTTCAGTTGCTCGGCTCTCTTCGGGATTTTGCTTCTTCAAGCGGTCAACTACATCGAACACTATGGACTGACCAGAAAAGAAACAAGCCCCGGCGTATTCGAGCCGGTCAAACCCCGCCACTCGTGGAACGCAAATCCTTACCTTTCAAGAGCCATCCTCTTTGAGCTCTCTCGTCACTCCGACCACCACGCCCACGCGACTCGAAAATATCAGACACTCAGACACCATGATGACTCCCCCCAAATGCCCACGGGTTATCCCGGAATGATCCTTCTGGCACTGGTCCCTTCGCTTTGGTTCAAGATCATGAATGCAAAGATACCGTGATTTATTTTTTTAACTCTGGTAGTCTCACTGAAAACTTTTCAAAGGAGGCTCCATGAACAAAATCCTGATGAGCATCATTTTGGCCATCATGGTTTCGGGTTGCACGACCGTTACCATCCGGGACCAGGGAACATCGAAAATCAATTCAGAACCCAATTACAGCTCCAGCAAGAGCTTTTTCTTCTGGGGACTTGCCGGAAAAGCGCAGATCAACGTGAGTGAGATTTGCGGAGGCAAGGCTCCGGCACAAATCCGCACGGAACGGAGTTTTGTCGATGGTTTTCTTGGGCTGATCACCCTTGGAATCTACTCGCCCCGCTCCGCTTATGTGTGGTGCAACGTGGATGGAGGAGTATGAAAATGAAACCACTCAAGATTCTTTTGATTACCGCTTTGCTACTGTCCCAGGCCTGCACCACGATCACGTTTGTCACCGACCCTTCCGACACCAGAACCACCTATTCGGAGTGGCACCATGACTGGCTGCTCGGGTTGATCGAGGGAAGCGATGCCGTGGACATGAACCAACGCTGTCAGGGAGCGGGATGGAAAACCATCACCACTGAAGAGACCTTCGTTCAAGGACTGGTTTCAGGACTTACCCGGAGTCTCTACAATCCGCACAACGTGGAATATCGCTGCCTGAGTGTCGCGCAATCGACAACTCCTGTGCCTGCAACTCCGGCGAAAAAACCTTCCAAACGAAAATAAATCCTCATTGGGGGGACGCTGCAAAACACAGACCTTGGGCGTTGACCTCAAGGTCGATCTCAAGCAGGTGAAGATCCTGCGCATCCAGTCTGATCCCCCATCTCTCGAAAAAATAGCGGACCGTCCATTCACTCAGGATTGCATACACCTGGGTTGCCGTAAGTCCCGAGCTTCGAATCCGCTCGACAAGATCCTTTGAAAAACGGATTTCATCCCGTAGCATCTGAAACATCCTGTGGTGGTCCGATTTTTCGATGAATCCGAAATGCGTGGGTGCAATTCGCTCCGGAGAAAGGCGCTCGATCCAGTCGATGACCTCAAGAGCCGCCTCTCCGTCAAAATCCGTCGGCGAGGTGGAGGCAAGTGCCACGATTCCATGGCGCGCATTCACCTCGGGGTACGAGACTCCGCAAGAATCACCGGTAAAAAGAGTCCGCGTCAATGTTTCAAACGCCACCAAGTGATGATTGGCGTGTCCTCTTGTATGCTTGATTTCAATCTCGACACCTTGAAAAAAAACCGAATCTCCATCTTGAAGGACCCTGACCCGGGACTCATCACAGGGAAGCACTTCCCCATAACGCTCCCTCATGAAAGCCTCACCATAGACCTTTGTCGCACTCGCAACAAGACGGGCGGGATCAATTGCATGGCGCGCAGCCTTGGGATGCGCATAGAGAATCGCGCCTGGAAAGGATCTTAAAAAAAGACCGGCTCCACCGGCATGATCCAGGTGGACATGGGTGATGATCAGTCCATCCACCTGATCCGGAGAAATCCCCTCGGCCTCTGCAGCCTTAAGAAGATGGGGAATGGCATGATTGGTATTGCATTCGATGAAAAGCGCACGTCCTTCCCGGATGAGAAGATAAGATGCGGCAAAACCGGACTCCACGTATTTGCAATCCACCGGAATGATCTTCATAATCGATATATATCATGGCCATAAAAATCATGACCTGGAATCTAAGCTATGCTTACGGCCCCGGCTCTGAGGGGGGTGAGCGCTATCGCCAAAAGAGTGCGGCTCATTTTGAGAGCACTCTGAATGCCATGGGGGATACGATCAAAAAAATTGATCCCGACATTGTTCTTCTTCAGGAAGTCGACTTTCGCTCAAAACGATCACACTTCCAGAACCAGCTTGACTTCCTGGCCCGCCGAAGCGGTCTTTTGTATCGAAGCAAGGTGATCACTTGGGATCGATTGTATGTCCCGTACCCCGGGCTCAATCCTGCACATCATTTCGGACCCATTCTTTCCGGTGGAGGGATTCTCTCCAAAACGCCCATTCACCCGATTCAAAATGATTTCCTGGCAAAACCCCGAGAAAATTCCCGAATCTACAATTATTTCTACCTCTCCCGATTCCTTCAAATTGCGGAGATCCTGGGACTTAGAATCTGCAATCTTCATCTGGAGGCTTTCTCCAAGGACAACCGCGACCTTCACTTGGTGAGGCTTCAGGACAGGCTTCAGGAGTATGATCTTGATCTTGCAGCGGGGGATTTCAACGGGGGCGCATTTCTCGGCGAGGACCTGCAGGATACGTGGCAATCCCTCGTCCCTGGGAGGGGAACCTTTCCGAGCGAGGCCCCCTTGCAACCCTTGGATCAATTCATCTTGAAAAATCTTCGATTCGACTCAATCCGACTCGAAGTCCCCGACACAGGTACCCTCTCGGATCACTTGCCGGTCTTGCTTACTGCGGAAATTGCGCCCAAGGCCTGATCCAGATCTCCGCGAAACAGGGCAGAGGCTTCTCTCATCAATTCGCATGTGTGTTCGCGAAGATACGCAAGGCCACGAACGATCTCCTCATTCCTTTTCAAGTTCCGTTTCTCGGTTTCACTCATGTCTTTCGTGTCGCCCTCCTCAACTGTCACGGAGGCCGCATTCAATAGTTCATAGTAATCGACCGAGCCAAGTCCCATCGGCAGATCCACGGTTTTTGACTTCAAATAATCCCCGAAAATCAGGTAAAGTGCGGCCCCCACTCCGTATGCCTTTGCACGGGAAAGCGCGAGATGGGATTTCCAATCGGAATAAGTCTTTGAACTCCCCCCCTGAAGACAATCTTGCACACCCCGGTCATCCGGAGATTTCACCATCTCGTCAGCCAGTCCCTCGTAAGCATAATGGTAATTCGCAATTGTCCGCGTGGATTGTTTTACAAAGCCGGAGAACAATTCCTTCCAAGGCAACATGGAAGGATCCGGCACCTGGCTTGTATGAAAGGGCTGCAACAGGTCTTGAATGAAATGCTCGCGCCACAGTAAAGTCCTCAAGCCAAAAAAAAGTTGATCCGCCTTGATGTACTCTGCCGAAACCTTTGAAAGCAGATCAATGCGTTCGGGGGCCACTCCGACTTTTCCCATTGGAATCTGCAGGGTTCGAAGCGGCGAGCTCCATTCGATACCGGGGAAAACCATGTGTCGAAACCCCTGGGAAGTCGGCCCACTTACGCCTCCCATCCATTTTCTGTCTCCTGACGGATCGGCGGACTCGGGCAAATCCTGATCCATTCCATGATCGGGCTCATCAATGAAACCAAGACGCAAAAGATCAGACACCGACAGGGTTTCAGGCTTTCCTCCCCCGCACTTCTTTTTTGAAATCACAGGCACGGCTTCTGCTCGAACCTGAATCCTGTCAGCAAGCCGGGAAATCTCCTTTTGTTCTTCTTCCTGACACGGTAAATCAACACGGATTTTCAGGACCGTTGCCGAGGAAAAACCGCCATCCTCAAGGATCCGATTCACCATGTTTTGATGAATGTTCCACCCTTGTGCGTCGGATCCCCAAAAAAAAGAAGCCCCAAGAAAAATCGATGCTGCGAAAACTTTCATGCCACTTACGGGAAGAGCCCGCGAAGAAGCATCGCCTGCGAGAGTCGCTCAACAGATGTGATGAGAGCCGCAGTCTTCATGCCGGTCTTGTAGCGCTCGGCATTTCCAGCAACGCGATTGAACGCCCGCGCCATGATCTCGGCGAGCTTTTCATTCACTTCTTTTTCATTCCAGAAGAACTGCTGGAGACCCTGTACCCACTCAAAGTAGGAAACAATCACGCCGCCTGCGTTCGCAAGAATGTCAGGAATGATGTAGCAGCCGTTTTGCTCAAGATACTGCTGGGCCTCCGAGGTGATCGGACCGTTCGCTCCCTCGGAAATGATCTTGGCCTTGATGTTTTTCATGTTGGCCTTGGTGATGACGCCATCAATCGCCGCAGGAACGAGGATATCCACATTGAGTGCAAGCAGGTCCTCGTTTGAGATCGCCTCGGCATTCGGATAGCCCTTCAGCGTTCTGTTCTTGTTCATGTAGGCCTGGACTTCATCGACATTGAGGCCGTTTTTGTTATGAATTGCGCCGTAGAAATCACTCACCGCAACCACTTTGCAACCACGGATCGCAAGCTCATGGGCTGCAACCGCGCCCACCTTTCCGAAGCCGTGCACGGCTGCGGTCATGGACTTCATGCTGTAGTTCGCCTTGTTTTGTTTCTTCAGCAGTTCGATTGCGTGTTCGATCACATAAACCACGCCCCGTCCGGTAGACTCAGGACGGCCCAGAGATCCACCGATCTCAATTGGCTTTCCAGTCACAACACCCGGAACTGCGTGTCCTTTTGCCATGGAGTAGGTGTCCATCATCCAAGCCATGTGTTGGCCATCAGTGCCGACATCAGGTGCCGGAATGTCCTGCTCGGGTCCGATCATGGAGATGATCTCCATGGTGAAACGGCGAGTGAGCGCTTGCTGTTCGGCGCGGGAAAGCTGGGATGGATCCACACGGATCCCGCCCTTGGCTCCACCCAGTGGAAGGCCCACGAGAGAGCACTTCATCGTCATGAGCATTGCAAGAGCGGAAACTTCAGAGAGGTTCACTTCCGGATGGAAGCGGATTCCACCCTTTCCAGGCCCAAGGGTCGTGCTGTGCTGAACGCGGTATCCTTCAAAAGTTTTGACAGAACCATCATCCATGCGGACAGGGATGCTCACACACATGGCTTTTTTTGGCATCCGCAGGCGCTCAAGAACCCCTGGGTTCAAGTCCATTACGCGGGCTGCGGTTTCAAGGTCCAATACTGCATTCTGATATAGAGGGCTTGTGTCATACAGGCCCGAGCGCAAGTGGTGGGTCATTGCTTTTGCTCCTGTTTTGCAAAGGATTTTAGTTTTGGAGGAGCCTAGCAGAGTGCTACCCTTCTGTCATGACGAATGTAACAGGGAAAACCGTGGTTGGAATCCTCTATGGAGGAAGAAGCAGTGAACATGAGGTCTCGCTCAGATCAGCTGCCAGCGTGTTCAACCGTTTGGATCGAAAGATCTTCATTCCGAAAACGATTTACATCGATAAAGAGGGAACTTTTCATTGGGCCGAAGTTCCCGATTCCTTTGCAAACAGCGGTGAAGTCTCCCTTCCGAAAGCAATGCAGGCACCCCAAGTGGTTCTTCTCCCGAGGCCCCACAAGGACCAAAATGGTCGGTCAAAAGGGGTGTTTACCTTCATAGACTCCGCTCACTCCGGACGCATGGAATCGGTCGATGTCCTGATCCCGATGGTTCATGGAAAAAATTGCGAAGATGGAACCCTGCAAGGTCTTTTTGAAAGTGCGGAGGTACCCTACACCGGGTCCGGGGTCTTGGGTTCTGCGATCGGAATGGATAAGGAAATCACAAAGCGCTTGGCACATGAGGCCGGCATTCCCATCGTCCCCTATCGCACGGCGAGATCCTTTGATCCGATGCCGAAACTCGAACTTCTTTTGAATGATGTTGAAAAAAGTTTCGGGTTCCCGGTTTTTGTCAAAGCCGCTCGCGAAGGCTCATCGGTCGGCGTTTTCAAGGTAAAGCACCGTGCAGACTTCCTGCCAAAGCTAAAGGAGGCATTCCAATTCGATTCCAAGGTCCTGATTGAAAAAGCGATCCCCGCCCGCGAAATCGAGTTCTCGGTTCTTCAAAGCGCAGATCGCTCCAAGGCACCCTTGGTTTCCATACCGGCCGAGATCATTCCGACCCATGAATTCTATACCTACGATGCCAAGTACAATGACGAGAACGGCGCGATCTTCAAGCTCCCGGCCGAGATCAGCGAAACCCTCACTCGAGATTTGACGCGCATGGTCGAAAAAATCTTCACTTCTCTTGACCTAGAGGGCTACGCCCGAATCGATTTGTTTTTGGATCGTGAGAATGGAGCCTTTTATTTGAATGAAGTGAATACTCTTCCGGGCTTCACCAGCATCAGCATGTTCCCAAAATTGTTCGAGTTGAGCGGGATTCCCTACACGGATCTCTTGACTAAACTCATCGAGCTTGCCTTACTTCGATATCAGAAATGAGCAAATCCGCAGCCAAAGTCGATTCAAATAACTGCCTTGTGATCGTCGAGTCCCCCACCAAGGCCAAGACGATCCGCAAGTTCCTGCCCAAAAGCTATGTGGTCGAGGCCTCGATGGGTCACATCCGTGATCTGCCCCAGTCGGCTACCGACATTCCTGAAAAATTCAAAAAAGAGGAATGGGCCAAAATCGGTGTCAACGTGGACCAGGACTTCGAACCCCTCTATGTGGTTCCAAAGGGAAAATCCAAGGTCATCTCGGACCTGAAGAAAAAAATGGTGAATGCCGATCTGCTTTATCTCGCAACCGATGAGGACCGCGAGGGAGAGTCCATTTCCTGGCATCTGCTTGAGGTTCTGAAGCCCAAAATTCCAGTAAAGCGAATGGTGTTTCACGAAATCACAAAATCCGCGATCGAACGTGCACTGACTGAGACCCGTGAAGTCGACATGAGGCTTGTTCGCGCGCAGGAAACGCGCAGGATCCTTGATCGACTCGTGGGCTACACGGTCTCGCCGCTCATCTGGAAGAAGATCGCCTACGGACTTTCTGCTGGTCGCGTTCAATCCGCAGGCCTCAGACTCCTCGTCGCCCGGGAGCGCGAGCGCATCCGGTTTCGGAGCGCAAACTACTGGGATCTTGAGGCGGAGTTTGAAAAAACAGGCAAAAACGGTGGAAAATTCACGGCAAGAGCCATCGGTCTGAACGGAAAACGAATCTCAGGCGCCCGCGATTTTGATGAGTCAACCGGAAAGCTGATCGAGAAAAAAGAGGGGGAGATTCTGGTCCTCGACGGAAAGGAAGCCTCCCGCCTCCGGGATGCGCTGGCACAAGGCGCCTTCACCGTTCAATCCGTCGAGGAAAAGCAATATCACCAAAAGCCATCCATCCCATTCATCACCTCCACCCTCCAGCAGGAAGCAAACCGGAAGCTCGGAATGGGGGCGCGCGATGCCATGCGAACCGCACAAAGCCTCTACGAACAGGGCTTCATCACCTACATGAGAACGGACTCGCCGAATCTCTCAAGCGAGGCCATCAAAGGCGCTCGATCCGCAGTCGAGGATCTCTACGGAAAAGAATACCTCTCGCCCGAACCAAGACAATTTTCATCCAAGAACAAAGGCGCACAAGAGGCACACGAAGCGATTCGTCCGGCCGGTGCCGAATTCAAGC
Organism: Bdellovibrionales bacterium; assembly: GCA_018969905.1. Classification (GTDB taxonomy): domain Bacteria; phylum Bdellovibrionota; class UBA1018; order UBA1018; family CAIMNF01; genus CAIMNF01. Next base: position 14,098 of record JAGWXK010000032.1, on the reverse strand, counting down.
ACCCCCGCGAAACCGGACTTTCCGGCCGCGAACTCGCACTGTATGAAATGATCTGGATGCGGACGGTTGCCTCCCAAATGGCGGAGGCCCGCAAGCTCTCGGTGGTCGCCAAGATCGAGGCAAAAGCCGGCGCGGACACCGTGCTTTTCAACGCCAACGGCTCGCGGATCCTGTTCCCCGGATTTCTTCGGGCCTATGTGGAGGGATCCGATGATCCTGAAGCAAAACTCGAGGACCGCGAGGTGCTCCTGCCTGAAATGAAAGAAGGCGATGCAGTAGCGGTCGGTCCGATCGAGGCCCTCTCTCACATCACAAAGCCTCCGGCACGTTTCACGGAGGCGTCCCTCGTTCAGCAGCTTGAGAAAGAGGGCATTGGGCGCCCTTCCACCTACGCCTCCATCATTGATACAATCTTGGATCGCGGGTATGCGCGAAAGCTCGGCAACGCGCTCGTTCCGACCTTTACGGGGGTTGCGGTGATGCAGCTCCTTGAAAATTATTTTCGGAATCTCGTAGACTACAAGTTCACCTCCGAAATGGAAGAATCACTCGATGAAATCGCAGAAGGCAAGCGCGAGTATCTTCCCTACCTGAAGCAGTTCTTTTCAGGTTCCACGGGCCTGGCAGAGCAGGTAAAGGCCCAGGAGAAAAAGATCGACCCGAATGTCTCGCGGACAGTGGAGCTCGGCCACCTGAAGGGAGTCGAAGTAAAGATCGGTCGCTATGGTGCCTACGTGGTCAAGCCCGGCACAAAAACCAAGGAAGAAATCCACGCCACGATTCCCGACGACATTGCACCGGGCGATCTCACCGAAACACAGATAGAGGACCTTTTGATTCAATCCGAAAAGGGCCCTCAAAGCATGGGGAAAGACCCAAAAACCGGGATGGATGTGTATTGCCTGTCCGGTCGTTTCGGCCCCTATGTGCAACTGGGTGAAGTCACCGAAGAGAAACCAAAGCCAAGGCGCGCATCACTGCTAAAGGGCATGGACCCGAAAACCATCACGCTAGACAAAGCGCTCGAGCTTCTCTCGCTTCCTCGCGAGCTCGGGATCCATCCCGAAAAACAAAAACCGGTACTCACCAACCTTGGTCGCTTCGGCCCCTATGTGATGTGCGACGGGGACTTCCGGTCGCTCAAAAAAGACGATAATGTCTTCACCATCACTTTTGATCGGGCCATGGAGATTTTGCGCGAGGAAAAACGTGCACGCCGCGGATCCCAGGCACTCCGAGAAGTGGGAAAACACGAAGATCAGCCTGTTGAGATTTTTGACGGAAAATACGGGATGTATGTCAAATGGGGCAAAATCAACGCAACTCTTCCAAAAGAGCTCAAGCCCGAGGAGATCACGCTTGAGCAGGCAGTGGAGCTCATCAAGGCCCGTGCCGAACAAGTGGTCGAGAAGAAGCCGAAGCGCGGGGCAAAAAAGAAGTAAGCAGTACCCATGAAAAAACGAAACTGGCTCATCACCGCATTCGAACCCTTCGCAGGCCGCGAAGCCAACAATTCGAATGAGGTGCTTGAGGAAATCAAGAAACTCGAAGCGGAAAATGCGACAGTTCCGGAATGGCCGTATTTTTTTCACTACGAAGTTCTCCCTGTCGAGTATGACGGTTGTTTCGAGCAAATGAAGTCTGTGGTCTTTGATCTCAGCCGAAAAGGAATCGAGCTTCAGGGAGTGCTTTCGCTTGGCGAGGGTCATGAGGAATTCAAGATCGAAACCCGGGCAAACAACCTGGACGATGTCGCAGAGCTGTCAGACAATCGTGGAGTTACCCGAATCAACTCCAGAATTTTTCCCGATCTACCCGCTCATGCCACCCTGCCACTCAAGTTTCCCTTTGAAGCCTTCTCCCGAATCCGCTCCTCGAGCAACCCGGGGTTTTTTGTATGCAACCACCTCTGCGCACGAATGGCCCGTGAATCCGAAACCCTTCCCGGAGCGCCCCTCTTTGGATTCATTCATGTCCCAAAAACAGGCTCAGGGGGAATGTTCACCCCGGATGTCTGTGCGGCAGTCATCATCAACGGAATGAAGAAGATCACGCCATGAGCACCTTTGCCACGGAGATCAGCGGAGTCGAATTCAGTTTCAAGGATCCGGAGGCCGAATGGGTTGCATGGCAGAACCGCATTGCGGCCTACGAGAACGAGATCGAATCACGCGTTCGCCTTCTGGATCAGGAGCTCCTCCGCACTCCGCAGAGTGAACTGACCAGAAAACGACTGGGTCGGCTTCGGGCGGGAGCAATCCAACAACGCGAAACGGTTCGCCAATTGCTGAGGCCATTTTACCCGATGGACCAAAAATTGTTTGATGTCTCTCTGGCTCTCAGAAGCCGGATCCCGACAAAGCAAGGTCTACTCAATTATGCCTCGAACATTCTTCGGGACTGGAGCCCCTGGAGCGCGGGCGAGAACAGCAATTATCTGGAACTGGTCAGACCTCTTCTGCAGGATCGTTCATTTGATCGCGCTTTTGTTCCTGGATGCGGAGCGGGCCGTTTCGCCTATGACCTTCATCAGAATTTCAATGTCCGCGAAACTTTGGCGCTTGATCAGAATCCGCTTCTTGTCCTTTTCGGAAAACTCCTCTGTGAAGGATCTGAAATCGAATGGGTGGATTTCCCGATCAATCCCGCTTCACTTCAGTCGGCATGCGTTGTCGAAACGTGCAAGGCACCGGCCCCCGTCCGCGACGGCTTACGGTTCGTCCTTGGTGATGCGCTCAATGCGACCTTTGAGTCGAAATGGTTCGACCTTGTTCTTACCCCATGGCTGATTGACGTGATTCCTGAGAGTTTTGACCGGTTTGCCAGAAGAATAAACTTCCACATGAAACCCGACGGCGAATGGGTGAATTACGGTCCCCTTGCCTTTTCCTTCAAGAACCCGCGCTTTCAGCATTCCTTCGATGAGGTGAGGGAAATTCTCCTCGACAACGGATTTGAAATCCTTGCATGGGGTGAAACATGCGATACGCCGTACCTGAAATCTCCCCATCAGGGTGGATCGCGACTTGAAACCCTGTTCTGGTTCCACGCAAAAAAAATCTCCCACCTTGATTCTCCTCCTCCTCATCAGAAGCTCGCCCCCTGGATCGAGGAAGGGACTCTCCCGATTCCGGCCTTGCCCGAGTTTGCACAAACTGCGGAAAACAGTTCCGTGTTTGCGGAGGTGTGTGCACTGATCGATGGCAACCGAAGCATCCGGGATCTGGCTCTGCATCTCAATCAAAAATTCGGACTTTCCGAGCCCTCGGCGGTCCTTGCGCTGAAAAAATTCCTCTCCGATCTTCTGGAAAAACAGTAAGGAGTCCATTTGTTTATGCCTCAGTCCCGTTTCTGATGCCCTCAAACCGGGGGAGGTGTATTTAATGACACACTGTTTTTTGCGAACCCTGCTTTTATAATCAATAGAGAATGTTTAAGGCTCAGGATTTTTCGCAGTTGGTGACTCTCGTATTGATCCTACTCGGCATGCCCGCGGCAGCCAAAGCGGCCGCGTCTGATGTGGCCTCGAGGCTGTTTTTACGCCTTGCCGGCTATAATCTTCCCCTGAATGATCCGAGACGCGCCCAAATGGAAGCGCTCATCACCCAGGGACGCCCCTTGGATGCTGCGCGAATTGCCACCGCGGACGACAATTTCTACAACATTACCGTTCGCCAGATCGCAGCACCGCTTTCGAATCGCGCCGAGTCCCCCCGTGTCCCCCTCAATGATTTCATCGCAATGTTCATCGGCGTCGCGAGAGATCAAAGAGACGCCCGTGAACTGTTGTATGGCAATTTCACCTATGCTGGGAACTATTCGGATCCTGGATTTCGCGAGGTGTGCACAAGCCCCGAGTGCAATTACACCCTGCTCACCAACAATGAATCGGTCGGACTTTACATGACTCATTACCGTTCGATCGAGGGCAGGAACCTTGCGCGATTCCTTACCCGCATCACTCCGCAACGGGCAGGAGTCACGGATGCAGCAGGAGTTCTCACCTCGTTTGCCTGGGCAAGTGAACATTTCAGCGGGGGAACCAACCGCCGGGCAACAGAATTCACATTCCGTGAGTTTCTCTGCACACCGATCCAGGACATGGCAGATGGCACCCAGTCGGGGTTTCGTATCCGACGAGACGTCGATCGCGCTCCGGGGGGCAGTGCCGCCACTTACGAAACGGTATGCAAGACCTGCCATGCCCCCATGGATGCCATTTCGGGCGCCTGGGCCCACTACAACTTCGATGCAAACGAGGGTTATCAGGTAAGCACCGGGATTCAGCCGAAATACAGCCAGAACAGCACGGTTTTTCCGAATGGCTGGGTGACCCGGGACAACTCATGGGTCAATCTTTTTACCGAGAATCAAAATGCCTCGATCGGTTGGCGAGGGCCTTTGAGCGGAAACGGGGTTTCATCCTTCGGTAGAATGGTGGCAAACAGTGCCGGATTTTCGCGTTGTTTTGCAAAACGCGTCTTTCGAAGGGTCTGCAGCAAGACCCCGGGAGAGGCTGAAAAAACGGCGATTCAAACCCTTCAGGAAAAATTCGAAGCCTCGAATTACAACATTCGGGCTCTTGCGGAAGAGGCTGCCATCCTTCCGGCTTGTGTGGGGAACTGAGCATGAGAATCTCGAAAACCCTCTTTTCAACATCCCTTCCAATCCTCTCACTCTTGATCCTGAGCGCATGCGGACTCTCGGTGAAAAAACTGAAGTTTTCCGACCCATCCGCAATAAGCTCGGGTACAACGGGTGGCGTTCCAAAGAGCCGTGCCGTGGTACAATTCGGAAACTTCACCACAACCGATCTCTCCGAGGCGCAAGGTGCGGTCAGCATACCTGTCTCCCTGAATGCGGCCTCCACCAGTGTGGTGAGCATCCCCTACACCGTTTCGGGTGTCGCAAGCACCTCGGACCACAATCTCGTATCAGGCCTACTCACATTTCCAGCTGGCAGCGTCTCAAACGCGATTTCTTTCAACATCATCAATGACACCCTGAATGAAGATCCCGAGGATCTTTTCATATCTCTTGGAACCCCGGAAAATGCCGATCTTGGTTCAAACTCGACCCTGAACCTGCGGATCCTTGATAACGATCCTGTTCCATCCGTCAATTTCACCCAAATCCAGCAATCATTTATGGAAAACGCCGGACCGATGAACCTGGTGGTAAACCTGAGCGCGGCCAGTTCAAAAACCATATCGGTTTCCTACTCTCTTTCCGGAACGGCGACCCAAGGTTCGGACTATTCCGTTTCACCCTCGACACTCACGTTTCAACCCGGGCAGACCAGCCAAAACATCCAGTTCACTCCGATTGCAGACGGACTCATGGAGGCTCCCGAGACCGTGGTTCTGACTCTCGTAAGCCCCACCAATGCGGTGATCGGCGGCATGAACACCTCCACCATCACCATACAAGACGTGGCACTCACTTCGAGAGTTGCCCAATTTCCGACTCCGACCCTGAACGTCACCGAGGCAGGCCCCGCACTCACGGTCACTTTGAATCTGAACGGCCCAGCCTCGGCAGCGATTTCGGTTCCTTTTTCCCTGAGCGGATCCGCACTTCAAGGTTCGGATTACTCAATGAGCTCCACCTCGTTTTCATTTGCCATGGGTTCATCCAGTGCAAGCGTAACCCTGACTCCCGTGAACGACACCATGGACGAACCGGATGAAACCGTGACTCTGACTCTTGGAACTCCTGTGGGTCCCGCAACTCTGGGATCTCCCAACGGTCAGGCGATCACCATCACCGACAACGACTCTCCGCCGGTGCTGAGCTGGCAAAGTGGGACCCAGAGCCTTGCTGAAAACGTCGGCAGCGCAAGTATCGTTGCAAGTTTGAGCAGTGCAAGCGCATTCCCGGTATCTGCGACGTATACCTTTGGCGGAACCGCAGTTCGGGGAACCGATTACACAGCCGCTGTCGCTACAGGAACGGTTACCATTCCGGCAGGTGCACTCACCTCTGCGATTTCACTTCCGATTTTGGACAATATGACCGTTCAGGGCTCCCGGACTGTAACCTTGGCCCTGAGTGCTCCAAACAACGCCACCTTGGGCAATCCATCCACCCACACCCTGACCATCACTGACAATGACACTTTGCCGCTCCTCCAGTTCACAAGCTCTTCCATGACGGTGAATGAAGGGGTGGGATCAAGCTCGGTTTCGGTCAGCCTCGGGCAGGCGCTGTCTCAACCCTTGACCGTGAATTACACCGTTTCCGGAACCGCGACCAATCCAGGGGATCACAACCTTTCTTCCGGTTCACTGACGATTCCGGCAAACTCCACTACAGCTTCCATACCTTTTTCGGTGGTGAACGATACCTTGGCCGAGTCTGCCGAGACGATCGTCCTGACTCTGGGTTCCGCAGCGGGCACCTCTCCTGGTCCAAACCAGATATGTACGGTCACCATCGCGGACAATGATTCGGGCACCCCAAGCGTGAGCCTCGCTACGTCTTCTTCCTCCGTCTCGGAGAGTGTGGGGGTTACAAATGTGAACCTGAGCCTGAGCTCCGCATCCGCAAATCTCATCACGGTTGTCTACTCCGTATCGGGTACATACTTGGCGAACGTGGACGCCCAAGCTGCTCTCGACTTTTCGATGCAGTCCATGGTGTCATTCTTGCCGGGATCCACAAGCGCCTCAATCTCGATTCCGATCATCGATGACAATCTTCGCGAAAATGCGGAGACGATCGTGCTGACACTCCAACCGGCTCAAGCGGGGCAATATACGATCAGCGGGGGAACGACCCATACGATCACCATCACGGACAATGACCAGACTCCATCCCTCGCCTGGACTTCAAGCACCCTCTCGGTTTCCGAGGCTATCGGAGAGGTAACTGTGACCGCGGCCTTGAGCTCCCCGAGCGCACTTGCGGTAAGCGTCCCGTTTACGGTTTCAGGCACGGCGACCAACCCCTCAGATCACGGTGCGTCGTCGGGAACCCTGAATTTTTCCGCAGGACAAATGAATGCCTCTTACAGTTTTTTTATCGCGCAAGACTCAGTCACCGAAAGCAATGAGACGGTGATTCTGACCCTGGGGACTCCCGCAAACGCGACCCTTGGTACGAACTCCGCACAAACCATCACCATCTCGGACTCGGCTCCAGCCAGCATGCGTTTGGGCTGGATCCTTACCAATCAAACTTCAAGCGAGGGTGAATCCATCACCATTCAGGCAGCCCTCAATACTCCGGCAACCAACACCATCACTGCCCCGATTTCAATCTCAGGTACGGCAACATCCGGCTCGGATTATACGATCACCCCGTCGACGATTTCGATTCCTGCGGGCTCCTCCCGGGCATCCGTGACGATCTCCCTTCTTGGAGACGCGATTTCGGAGCCTGTCGAAACGCTCATCCTTTCCCTGGGCACTCCCTCGGGCGCCGGATTGGAACGCGGAAAATCCTCGTTCGCACTGAATATTTCGGATTCAACACCGATTCCCGTCGCCTCGTTTGACATAACCGGATTCACTTTTGATGGCGTTGGCGATATGCCGACCAGGCAGGTAATGGAAAACGCCGGATCGATTGTCGTATCCGCAAGACTCTCGGCTCCTTCCTCTCAGGTTGTCACGCTTCCTTATTTCACCGAACAGAGTGCCGGTGGCAGATTTGGTATCGGACCTGGCTCGATCACCATTCAACCTGGCCAAACCTCGGGATCCAAAACGATTCCCCTGATAGACAACACGACTTTGGATAGCTTCAGGTTTACAAGGGTCTACTTCATCGCTGGACAGCCCACCAATGCAACGCTCGGAAATCCGAGCGAAATCCAAATTCAGGTCCTGGACAACGAGCGTCCCGTTCTGAGCTTTGCTCCGGTTTCACGAATCGTCAGCGAGGGAGAGGGCACCGTTACCCTGCAAGCAAGCCTCAGCATTCCCCTTCCCGGCACCTCACCTGTCACATTGAACCTGACTGCGGATTCCAACTCATCCACGGCAACTGCAGGTTCTGACTACAACCTGATCTCCTCGACCCTGACCTTTCAGCCAGGTGGAACACAAGCCTCTGCCACAATCTCTCTTGTGGAAGATACAACATCGGAACCTGCAGAATTCATCCAACTCCGGGCTTCGGGCATGGATCCCATCCAGGTGGATCCGGCAGGTCTGCAGATTTCCATTCGTGACAATGACGGTGCCGCCTCTGTGGCCTGGGGAAACATTCCGGGTCTGACGGGAACCGCGAGCACGGGTTTCACGGCTTCGATTTCTGAATCGGCTGGCACAGTGCAAATTCCGGCGTTCTTGAGCAATGCCCAATCTTCAGCCGTAACGATCCCTGTGAATGTCACGACCTCAAGCACTGCCGTTTCCGGTACCGACTACTCGCTTCCGCTCGCAAGCATCAGTTTTCCTGCGGGAAGTACCGTTGGATCACTGAATCTGAACCTGATCAACAACACCACTTTCACGGGCGCTCGTAACTTGAGACTCCAACTTGCACCTCCTGCCGGGGTTTCCGTGACCGGAACCAGTAACCTCAATATCTCGATCATCGATGATGATGCCAAGCCCACGATCCAATTCACATCCTCGGGTTACACTTTCCCCGAGAATGTGGGATCAGCAACCGGTCAGGTCCAACTCTCAGCTCTCAGTGCGATCAGTCTGACCACCAACGTGGTTCCGGGTATGTCCAACAACAATGTATGGGGTAATATGAGAGCCGGAAGCGATTACACGGCTCCCAGTGCAAACGTAATACAAGCCAACATTCCGGCAGGATCGCTTACGGCAAACTTCCCCCTCCAGATCATCAATGATTCCATATCAGAGGATGAGGAGTTCGTAGGTCTCGCATTCTCCGGTTCCTCCGGAGACTCGATTGCACCTCCAGTTGGAATGATCTCATCCCGAATCACCATTACGGACGATGACCCGCTGCCTACCGTTCAATGGGATTCTTCGAGCCAAACAGCTCTTGAATCGGCAGGTCGGGTGACCATCACGGCGTCCGTAACCCCTGCAGCCGGAAAGACGATTCGCATTCCGTACACCGTGAGCGGAACGGCAAGGTTCGGGTCGGATCACATGGCCGCAAATGCGGAACTGATCATTCCTGAAGGTGCAACCTCTGGAAGCATCGATGTCGCAATTCTTTCTGATCTCCTAAGCGAGGGCTCCGAAACCATCGTTTTCACCTTGGTTTCCGGAGGAACTGGGAATGCAAATCTGGGTTCCATGGTCACCCATACCCTCACTCTCAATGACGCCGCAGCGGCCACTTGGACGCAAGCTGCATTTCAAGCCACCGTCTATCCTTTGGTTACCGCAAATTGCGCCGGCTGCCATGGCGCGTCCGGTGCACCAAGAAACTTTGCCGATCCCAACATTACAAACGCGTTCAATGCTGCGAGGGTCCGCGCAAACTGGGATAACATTCCAGCCTCTTTGCTTGCGGAAAGAATGAGCACCAACCATTACGGTGGAATCATGGCCAATCAGTACTACAATCAGATGATTACCGCACTCAACAACTGGAAAGCACAAAGCGGAGGATCAAGCGGAGGTGGCGGGACCACCACTCCACTTGCCGATGGAACCGCAGGAATTCAGGATTACATCCAATTCGAGGCATCCTTAAACCGTGCCATCGAGGGCTTCAGCAGTACCTTGAGCAATGGAGCCGACATCATTCGACTTTATCTTTCACCGGATGGGGATCCAACTGATGTTTCGCCTCCCATGGTCGGCGGATATATTTCAATGGCTTCTGAATATTGCGTAAAACTCGTTGGTGATGTTTTTGGAAATTCACCCAATAAGCGCGGATTTGATCTAATTGCGGGGCTTTCCAACTTTTCGATCCCGAATTCCTCATTCACCACTTCCATGCAGGACCAGGTCACCCAAAGAATGGCTCAGATGTTTTGGCAACGCCAAGCGACTGCATCCGAGATCGCCACCCTGCAAACCCTGGTCACCGAGTTGAAAGTGATCACACCAGGCATTTCAACACGTGATCTGGGGATCGCAATGTGTACCGCGATCGCTGGGGCACCTGAATCATTCGATACAAACTAGGATATTTATGAAAAAAGAAAAGAAAAAGCCGGTAGAACCGAAATGGGATCCAGATCATCCAAAGCCCGTGACCCGCAGGCAGTTCATGGCTCAGGGTCTTGCCTCGGGGCTTGCGATCTCAATGACTCCAAGCATCCTCTATTCGATGTTTCGTTCTGAAATCGCAGCTGCTCAAACCGCCTCCTGCAGCCCGATTGCAAATCCCTTGGGCCTGATCCCGCTGATTGTGCAGGACATGGTGGGCGGAATCAGCCTTTCCTCGAACTTTCTGGTGAAGGATGCAGGTGGCGCTTACCTGAGCAGCTATAGTTTTCTTGGAATTCCAAGCGGGAATCATCCAAACTCAGCCGCAAATCAGGTTGACTCTTCGTTCGGCGCGCCCATGCACGCGACTCTGAGCCGTTTTCTTGCAGGAATGAAAAGTGTCATGAGTACGGAGGCGATCGCCAACACCAGGATCATGACCGTGTGTCATACTTCTCAGGATGACACCAATGTAAACCCGCTTTCACCGCTGATTTTGGCAACCAAGGCAGGATCCCAGGGAAGCGTTTTGAAACAGGGCCTGGGCAGTTTCTCGGCGCCGGCCGGCGGGAATTCCGGTTCCCCCGCGCTTGATGCAGCCTTCCGTCCGCTCATTGTGAACTCGGGCGACACCTTGGTGAAGGCCCTCAAAATGGGAGAAGCCTTGAATGCAAATACATTCAATACCGCAGCCAAGCTCAAGATCGCCAATGCCGCAAAAAATCTTTCCACGGGACAACTGGCCCGCTTTCAGAACATGGATCAGGGCGCCCAGTTCCGCGCGCTCCTTGAAACCGGATACGCAAAGAACCTTGATCTCATCAACTGTGCGGAAAGCCTCAATGCCGCGGCCAATCCCAACGTGACCTCGGTGTACGCGAATGAGGCGAGTTCGGCTAAAGCCTCGGTGGTCTTTAATGCCCTTCAGGGATTCACTGGTCCTGGTGCCTATGCCATCACGGGATGTGATTACCACGGCAGGACACAGGCTGAATCCGATGCCAAGGACTTCGAGGCGGGGGTTGAGCTCGGAAGGGTTTTGGAGCTGGCAAGGCGCCTGGGCAAGCCTGTTGCGGTCGCGGGAATTTCAGACGGAGCAATCGCATTCGCTTCCGGAACACGCACTCCCCAATCGGATGCAGGAGTGAAAGGTATGAGCTTTCTTGCCTGCTACAAACCCTCAGGCCCTCCGGCCATGACCCGGAACCAGATCGGAGCATTCACCCAGGGTCAGGGTGTGGACATGAGTTCTGCATTCTTCTTCGCTCAAAGTCCGACTGCGGTCGCCAATATCCTGTTTGCAAACTATCTGAAGCTAAGCAACCGTATGGATCTATTGACGGCCAACATGACCCCCGGAACCATTACGGATGCACAATTGCCGGGGATCCTCGGGTTCGCCTGAGAATTCAGCGGCGCTTTGACTTCTTGGGTGTGGGACTTGGTTTTGGCGCTGGTTTTTTCGGTTTTTGCGGTCTTTGCTGCTTTTGCGTCTTTGCAGCAATCTTGGCGGAGGTTTTCTTGGAATGTTCCCGGTTTGCCAGGGCTGTCTTATTCTCGATTTCCCGATTCTTCTTGGTGATGGGGTCATCCGCCTCCCCCACCTTTAGCAAATCAATTTCAAACACCACCGGAGCATTGGGAGGAACCAACCCTGCGATTCCGCTCTGTCCGTAGGCAAGAAAGGGCGGAGACTCAAGCTTGCGGCGCCCGCCAACCCTCATCCCGATGATTCCCTGATCCCAGGCCGGAAGGGCCTGAGCCACACCCAGCGGAAACGAAACCGGCTGATTGCGGGTGATGGAGGAATCAAACACGGTTCCATCCTGAAGCATGCCCACATAATGAATGGTGACTTTTGCGCCGTAAACCGCCTCCGCACCCTCACCCTGTTTCAGGTCGGTTTTCTTCAGTTCTTTCAATGCATCCTGAAACTGCTGGGCAAAGGTTACCGGCCTTGACCGGGCCGCCTCTTCCTCGTCCTTCAGTTTTTTCCACTTGAGGTACCCCACCGCTCCCCCTCCGCAGATTGCAAGGACAACTAGAGCTTTTACCAGGCCATTCCCGTTTCTGTTTTCCGTCATGAAACCATCTTAAACCAAAATAATGGAAATTAAAGGTGTGTCACATACGACACATTTTTTTTTTCGGACACACCCCATAAACTAAGTACAAGGTCCGCGAAAGCGGTTCGGGGGGAAACTTGAAGAATTCATTCATACGAAAGTGCGTTTTGTGGTTTGCAGCACTGTCGACAATAGGATCGGGTGCCCATCCTTACGCTCAGGCCCAGGCTCTCTCGGTCAAGGAGAAGGCTGATCGTTTGTTCAATCGTCTCGCTGGATACAATCTTTCGCTCAATGATCCCCGCCGGGCTCGGATCGAGAGCCTGGTTTCTCAGGGGCGTGACCTGGAGGCCGCAAGGATCGCAAGCGCCGATCCGAATTTCTTCAACCTTACGGTGAGGCAGTTCGCAGCGCCCATGTCCAACCGCGCGGAGTCGGCCCGCGTGCCTCTGAATGACTTCATCGCAATGTTCATTGGCGTAGCTCGAGACAATCGGGATGCGCGGGAACTTCTGCATGGAAATTTCCTGTACATCGCCGATTACAACGACCCGACATTCCGCGCCTCCTGCACGGAAGCCAGCTGTTTGTACTCGCCCTCGCAAGCCAGAAACATGGCTCATTTCACTGCGATTGATCGGATGAATCTTCATCGCTATCTGAAGCGGGTTCAACCCCAGCGACCCGACGTATCCGATGCGGCGGGTGTGCTTACCAGCTACGCCTGGGCAGCTGCTCATTTTGAGGCAGGAACCAACAGACGGGCAACCCAATATGCACTTCAGGAATTCCTTTGTACCCCAATTCAGGAAATGGCTGATCCCACACTTTCCGATCATCGGGTCAGGCGCGATGTGGACCGCTCTCCGGGAGCAGATCCGGCAGTCTATCAGAATGAGTGCCGTGGTTGCCATGCGGGCATGGACGGTTTGTCGGGTGCATGGGCACACTTTGACAACCAGGATTTGCTTCAGTCGGGCGGCGTCCGGGACAAAATGAATCGGAATTCCGAGGTATTCCCGGCGGGGCACATCACCCGGGACAACTCCTGGGTGAACCTCTTCACCCGGAACCAGAATGCAACCCTCCAATGGCGCGGCTCAATGAGTGGTCGGGGTGTTTCGGAGTTCGGAAGGATGCTTGCAAACAGCGGTGCATTCTCAAAATGCATGGCCAAAAGGGCCTTCAATCGGATCTGTCACCGGGATCCGTCATCAACCGAAGAGGCGATCATCAATTCACTCAAGGATAAATTCGAAGCCACAAACTACAATCTCAAATCCCTGATCGAAGAAGCGGCAATTCTTCCTGCATGCCTGGGGGGCAGGTAAATCATGAAATCCTCTCTATCAAAATTATCCCTTTGCATACCCTTGTTCGTCGCCTGTCAGGCGAAGGCACCGCTCTCTTTTGAAATCCCAAAGTCATTGGTGGAGTCAGCACTCGTCTCGCCTCCAAACGTGTCTTTCAGCGAGACCTCCGTGACCGTGAGCGAGTCTGCAGGTTCGGTTGCCATTGGCCTACGGCTTTCATCACCTTCACCCCTGACGGTCAGGGTACCGGTGATCCCGAATGGAAACATGACAGGCCTCTCGGAGGCGGTTGCGGAGTTTGCTCCGGGCTCCACAAACACCATCCTGAATCTGCCCATTCCGAACAATTCCTCAATCGATCAAAGCAGTCCGCGCAACATCAACCTCGTGATTGGCCTGCCTCAATACGCAAACCAAGGAATGCCCGGCTCGCTTGAGCTACGAATCATTGATGATGAGCGACCGATGATTCGTTTTCAGGTGCTGGACCAGAATGTGGCCGAGAACTCCGGTCCTATTACGATCACTGCAATTTCTGACAGGCCATTTTCAGGACCAAATTCAGTCAATGTAGGAGTTCAAGCGAGCGGGAGTGCTGCAAATCAGACCGACTACACACTCT
>JAGWXK010000031.1 GCA_018969905.1 Bdellovibrionales bacterium | reverse complement strand
CGCAAGAAATCACTGCGGAAGAATGCTGCTTCCAGGAACGATCAGGACTTCGGAATCCCCCACTCCCGGCTGCCCCGTGCCTTTGCTCAAGGTGAGATTCTCATTCACAATCACATCCACCTTTCCCTGCATTGCCCAGTAGATTTCCAGTTCTCGGGGAGTGAGTCTGTTGATGTCATCAACAACGACCTTGAAGTTATTCGATATTTCTTTCGCTTCCCTCAAAAGATTTGCAAGCTCTGAGGCCTCGTACTCAGGCAATGAGGAACCCCACGCGAGCAGGTTGTCAAGTGTGCCGAAGTTCGGAATTCGTGACATGTCCAGAAAGATAACCTGGGTGTTAAGGGCATCTCCCGCTGACGCTTCCAGCGACCGGATCTCGGCCGATAATCTTTGAAGGTACAACGACTCCTGCACCAGATTGTCCGCTTGGGTCTTCAGCAAGAATGACTTCAAAAGATGCTTGCCTGTTCCTTCCGCGATTTCCGGTACCTCACCTCTCATGACTGAATTGAAAAAACTTCGCTCGATCCCGATCCGGAAAGAAGGCTTTTGCATCAGGAAGTTGATTTTGCCGAGTTCCTTTCCAAAGAAAATCCGGATCGCCTCCTCCATATTCTTTGCCTTGCCTCCTTGAGTGATGCTGAAATACCGGATGGCTTTCTCATTCAATGCGGCCACCTCTTCACTGATGGCGGCAATTCTCCTGTCAAAGATCGACAAAAGCACCGCAGAATCCGGAAGCTTTTTGCTCATGGATTCCGCAAGCAAGATCTGGGCATCTGTCACCATTGCTCCGCCGTTGACCGAAGACACCACCTTGTTTTCAGCCATTGCAGACCTGTAGCGTTCGAAATACATCCGCCCGCCCTTTGCATATCCATGGCGATTGACCAAATCTTTCAGCGAATACTGCTCCATCGATTTGACGACATCCGGCCTGGATGCTCCAAGCTTTTTCAATGCCGTCTTGCCGCTGGCTCCGGACCAACGGAGAAAATTCTTCACCTGGAACGGGAGAAAAGCCGCCTGCAAAGCCGCTCCGAATCCGGTCATTAACTTGGACTGTTGAATCTGCTCCCCCATCTGAATGAGCTGTTCCTGGGATACACGTTCAGAAGGCAGCAGGATTCGCGCGGAGTTCCCGGAAAGTCCGACCGTCGAATTTGCGATTTCTCGCTCATACTTCAACTGGGCAGGGAGAACGAAAAATGCGACATTTCCATTGGTCGCAATCGTGCCGAGGAAAAAGAGCTGGACAAAAAAATTGCTCCCCTTAAGGATACCAAAAATCAAACTTCCAACCAATCCCGCAGAACCCGCTGCGGGAACGCCGAAACCTGCAAATGCGAGCAACACAGGCCCCGCTATCTGTACGGCGAGAATGACCATCGAGATGTAGAACAGTACCTCCGCAGCCAAGCAAAAGCGGTCATTCCACACCTCAGCCTGGGTCCGGGTCTCAAGCTTCAGATCCTCTTCCCACCTACTGACCCGGTCACGTTTTTCCCCAAAAAGACTGGCAAGAAAAATGCTCCTTTGCCCGATCTGGGATCTGAATGTCCTTTTGAAGTGTTCGTCTTGTTTTGGCAGCATGGGATTGGCAATGATCGCATCCTCCACCTTGCCCTTGTCATTCCGGATTGCCGTCTGAACCAGGGATTCAAATGTGGTATGGGCATTTGACTCATTCCAAACGGCAGATTTGGAGTAAATCTCATAAATCCGTTCAAGCCCAGTCGGCGCCTTCTCATCATCGCCTTCCCGGATCCTGAGGAAGGGGGCCACCGCATATATCCCCTGAATCGCAATTTCCGACAGAACCTTTTGCGAGTATGCACTTCGTGCCATTTCGCTTAGGGCACTTCCCCTTTCCTCGCGAATTGTGTTTGGAAACATGCCTCCGAGGCCCCTTATGGTATTTGCATCCGGCTTCGGGAATCGCGCTTCAAAACGATCGCCCCTGGTACGAATCAAATCCATGGCAAACGGGGGAATCTTTGCACAGTGCTCTGAAATAAAATCCACACTGAATCCAAGAAGACTGAAAAGCAGCGCGATTCCCCCGGCAGCATCGCGACGATTCTGGTACTGAGCCTCCATCTGCTTTTGCAGTTCCCTTCGTTGAGCCACCTGTGTTTGATCAGTGTCGGCCTTTTGCGTGAAGGTGAGCAACCTGGGCTTTGGGAACTCCGGACTATCGTCATTCACGATTTCAAATTTTTTGGCCGGGGGCTCTTCCTCCAGCCCTGCTGCGGGCGGAGGGGGGGTGTTCAATTCATGATTTCGCTTTCTCAATGCGTAAATCGCAGCCTCCTCGTACATCTCGGCAGTAAGAACCGACTCGTGGGATTCGATTCCAACCGAATCGATTTTTTCCTGAAGACGCTGCATCTCCAGATACTCTTCGGTTTCATGGATCCTGATTTCAGGATACTTCAAAATCAGAGTCGCTAATTTCTCCGAAAATTCCAGCTTTTTCTGCTGGTATTCCATTTTCCTGACCACAGTCGCTTCTTGTTGTAACTCTCCAAGTTTCCCAAAAAAATATGTCAATACCGGATCCTGACTGTATGCCTCCACAAGCTTCCACTTTTCCGGCTCATGGTCCTTCAGAAAACCAAGCTTGGCGGAAAACAATCCGTAGATTTGATGAACAGTCCATGGAATGGTCCACTCCATACCCGCATCTGCACCCGCGTCCAGTCCCGCCAGATAAAGATCCGACTTCAGTTTGGTGATGCAAGAACTCATGACAGCCATAGCAAAGGACGGAGAGGCGGTGCACTGGAGGTCTAGGGGCACCCGGGTGGAATCCAATGAACCTGCCACGTCTGATGTAACCGCATCAAGCTTCTTCTTCAGCTCCTCATAACGTTTACCTTGTCCGAAATGGAAAAACGATTTTGCAGCAGTCTTCATGGTGTTGTTGAAAAAAGCACCGAGTCTTTCATGCGCCACACCGCTCTCCTCTTCCAAAATCCCATGTTGTTTCAGGTAAAGCGTTTCGATCTTTTCTGCCATTCTTTTGCGCCAGTCCTCCTCGACTTTTCCCAAAAACGTGTCCACGACTTTTTCGGCTCTCACGAGGTCGTTCTTTGGGATCTGCAGATATTTGGGCGCACTCAACAATGCTTCTTCGGAAATGAACCCGTTTTCATCTGGATTCACATAACCAAGAAACACGGAAAGATCACTGTTCAATCGTTGGAGAAGGGTTTCCAGGATACCCGCTTTTCTGACCAAAAACGCACTGTAAGCAATCCTTCGTGCGATCGCTGCCGGAGACAGGTCATCCTGCGGAAAATTCGATTGTTTAATCAACTGACCGGCGACATCGGAAAGGCCTCTCTCCCCGTGATCGTACAAATTCGAAATGACTGAATCAGGATTGATTTGATAGCCGTTGAATTGCGAGAAGGAACCATAAAAATCAATGACGAGTTTCCGAAACTCCTCCTCCGAGGCCAATGGCATCTCACTCAGGGCTTCCTGAAGCTTTTGAAGGGGTTTTTGAATCCGGGTCTCATAGCGATCCTCCACCCCAAGGTCCCTTGAAAATTGAAAATTCATTGGCCGGTCTGCCTGATCACCGGCAAAGGTGTCATAGGCCCTTGGAGGAAGGCTGACTCCTTCGGGAATTCCCCCGTGTGTGATCCGACTCAAGGCCCAGCGATTCACCAGGCTATCCCGAAGGTGCGAAAAATGAATGAGTTTCTGATATTCAATCTTTGTTTTTGCGCGGGCCAAAGCCTTGACCTCAAGACTTGCGCGTTCATAAACAGGAAGAAAGAGCTCGACTGCATCCGGATCCTGTTCGGAATTCAAGTGACGGATATTGTATTTTTGCAGAAGTTCGCCTTGGATGTATAGTCGGTATCCCACTCTGGAGTTGAGTTTCAGGTTCAGCTCATCCACCCGAAAGGCCCCGAGTGCAGCCTGATTTTCGTGGAGATTTGAGAGATAGTTGAAATGGAATCCCTTTTGGAATTCCGTGTATTTTGAGATGATCTCCAAAAGAGTCTGAAACTTCGAGCTCCCAACGGGAAGAGAGTTTCTCCGCACCATCTCTTTTTCAATCATTTCCTTCAAAGACCGAACCTGATTCAAGGCCTGATCGTAGGATTGATTGTTGTAAAGCGGGACGATGATGGCTTCTCCATCCACATCTTTGGCAAACAAGCCCCCGGTTCTCTCATCCGGACCAGGAAACAATGCAAGTTTGTTTTCCACCCCGAAGACCAAATCATGAACCTCTTGATACTTAGCTTGAAGAGGGTCTTGATTCATGGTCGCAAAGGCGACCAGTCCGAAACAGAATAAAACTGACACAAGCAGGTAAACTCGAAGGGGCAACCGTGGCTTCATGGCCAGTGGAGCATAGCGTTATTTTGAATGCTTTAGAATAAATACTTGTAATTATAGGAAAATATCACAAAACCCTGACCGCACCCTCACCGAATCTTGACTAACGAAGTCTGAAATATTTTCCCTGACCCAAGGAAGCCCTCGTCCAGATCCCAAATCCCTCAAACGATGCCTCTGAAAGCACACCTGTCGACTCTGAGAGAAACTGCCGCACCTGAGACTGCACTGCGGGATCATTCTTATCCTTGATGCTCGCAAATGTGATGTGTGGAGTGAAATCCAGAAATGTCTTTTCGGGAGTGCCGCCGACCTTGGTGGAAAAGGCTCGCATCGATCGGGCCAGATTCGAGAATTCGGGCGAGCTTGCAAACTTCATCGCAATCACCTGATTCTGCCGCCCCATAATGTAGAGACCGCCTTGTTTCGCGGAAGGCACCAGATCCGAGCTCTTCTTAGCCTCAGCGATCCAGGAATCCAGGGCTGGATCCGACATCCTTCCACTATAGTGGATCGTCAAATGGACGTCCGAAGGATCCACAAAATTAAGTGCAGGATACTTCTTCTTCCAGCCCTCGACCCGTTTCGCAAAAATCGAGCGGAACCTTTCATCGGGCTTGAGCGCAAGAAAGACCCCATTCGGAGAGAGCTCCTGTCCCACCACATACGGGGCTCTGGCTCTCACAAAATCGATGTATTGAGGAATGTGTGGATATTTTTGAAAAGCGAGAGTCAACTCCCGCTCGATCAGATTCTTCACTTCCTCATCGATTGCTTCAATCGTATTGGAATGGAGCCCGAAGTCCTGCTTCACGGCACGAATCCAATCTTCATCCCGCGAGCCGAGCTCAACCCCGTGCTCCCGAGCAATTACACGGACATCCGCCCTCGAGCGAATTCTGGAGTATGCCCGGATCTTTTCCAAAGCCAGAACTTCCTGCACCTGTTTGTGAATCACTTCAGCATCCACGGGAATTCCTGTCAAAAACCCGAAGTCCACAGGATTCTCCCAAAAACTGAGGAGAGCAAAGACCCGTTTTAAAACCTTGAGGCGGTCATGATCCGCATACTTCTCGATGGTTTTGATCAAGCCCTGGTGAACGTGTTCCAGTGTCACCGGATTCTCGCCGACTGAAAGTTCAATGGACTTGCGAAGATCCTCTTTGCTCAAATTGATCCCGGTTGCCTTCACCACCAATGACTCATTTGCACCCGGCACATCCGAAATCCTGAGTCTTGGCTGGTTATTCCCGACCTTCATTCCGAGAATGTAGATCGTAGTAACTTCAGTGTAGTCATAGGAATTCAAGGAATCCAACGGAGAGGGAACCGCCCAATCAATCTTGATTCTGGCTGGTTCGGCAATCGCCTGCGCAAGCGTCACGCGTCTCGGCCCCAACGCCTCGTGAACGACTTTATAGCCACGCCTGAAATCATCAAGCCACCATTTGATCCCGGCTTTTTCACCGGTCTCAGGATCAAGGTACTCGCCCGCCTTGAGTTCTATGAAGCGATAACTCGGATTGTCCTTCAATACCTGCTCCACATGTTCCTGCAGATAACGGGTGACCACTTGAATTGGCTTGCTATGGGCATCAAAGAGCTCCTGCGTGGAACCGTTCCTCACCTTGAGTACGAGCTGAGCAAGGATATCAAGATCATTCGCAGACCCGAAAAGCGCATAGCGGGCGGCGGAGCCATTCAGTCCGACTGCAATGTCAAACGTGTCCGTCGAGGGGCCAACCACCCGATCAATCACGGGTTTAGAGGCTGCAACTTCCGGACCCACATACTTCATCGCGGTCGCAACTCCACCGGCCCAAACGAGCTGGGAAGGATCCTCGGGATTCAAAGCCATGACTTGAACTTTCTCACCTCTGTAGGACGGATACTCCACAAAGGTCTCAAGTCGACGGTCCGGTTTGAGCGAATCAGGGCAAGAATCCCCATGCGCCCGTGCCATGGTGGCACTTGCAAACGAAAGAAGGAATCCGAACAGTAGTGTCAATTTCGCTCTATGACCAATAGCGTTTTGCATTCCGCCATCCCCTCCTTCATCGCAAACCCGAACCTCGAAACTTTTTCAATCCATTCCGGAATCTGATCCTTCACAAAAAAACCAAGATTGATTGCGGCAAGACCTCCGAACACATAGGTCATGATCAGGGGATCAAAATTGAGAAGATGCATGTTCTTGATCATCCCATGCGAAAAGTTCCACCAAAAGTTCACGTTGGCAGCCTTACGTTCGCTCCACTGACCGGCTTGTACAATCACGTTCCCGTTCTGATCGACTGTAGATGGGGTTTTGGAGGCAATGTATTTGTCGATCTCGGAACGGCTCACCACGCTCCAAACCGAATTCACAAGATTCGTCTCGATCGCCTGCTCTGAGATCACTCCGGCTAGGCCGGATGCGGAAAACTGAACGATCGCGTTAGTGAGCATGGACCTGAGGTAACTGGTAGCCCAAAAAAAAGGAGAGTTCGCTCGAACTCTCCATCCTTCGGAGGTCTCCTGTATGGCCTTGCCCTGGGACATCACCTGCCCAAGAGAACGAAATGAACTCACATTGAAGTACACCCAGGCCCCGAGGGAGAGCATGGGATAAGCAATCGTTGCATCAAGGGTTCCCCCGTTCTTCATGTAGGAACTCACATACGAAAGCCCAAGTGAAGCGCTGGCGGTAGCACCCGCATAAAGCCCCTTCATCCGATCGAGTTTCACGATGTCGGGCTTGCGGGGCACGGGAATCCAAAGACTCAAGTCCCTGAGCCGTTGAACGCCAAACAGCTTGCTGATCCATTTGCGCCCGGAATCAACAAGACTTCGAAATGTGAAGCGGTTTCCCGGAGTGAAACTGATCAACTCCTGATACTCGACCGGGGCCTTCTCGACGATTCTCCACTGCTCTTCCAGTTCCGACTCTGAAACCTTTATGACCCTCACCCGAATCCGGTTCTGGGCAAGGCGTTTGATGATCCACTTCAACTCTTCCGGCATCTGATTGCCGCTTTGATAGAGAAGAATCTCTCCCTGGTCTTGTGTTTTTTGAATCAGTGCCTCTACCACACGATCAGCATCGGCCAGGTTCTTCACATTTGAAAAATCTTGCTCGGGAACTCCTGCAAACGCCGGAGTAAAAGATGCCGAATTGATCGAGAAGATCAAGGTCAGAGCAGCGAACCCTCTTTTGGCGGCACAAAATACGGGGTGAAGCACGTGCGAAATTTTACAGGTTCAAACCGACGGTGTAAATCAAACACTCCACCATGACCGAAATCTGACAAGTTGGAAAAATCATAAATCAAAAAAATTTAAAAAAAAAAGGCACTCCGGATAGGAGTGCCCCGAACTAAACGTTCGCAAGTTTGCTGGATCAAAGAGGACAGCCAGTGGCCTGATTCTCTGCTGGGACCTGTCCGCCATGTTTGGTGGAAATCAGGTTGACCGCATTCAGAACGTGGGGACGAAGACCTTGGGCCACATAACAGGTCTGATTCTTCTCCACTGCGCGCCAAAGCGAGTCACCCTCACGTCCCATGCGTTTTTGAAACTGAATCCAAACCTCAGCAATCGCACCATAAAGCTGGCTCGGGCAATTCATCTTCGTCCGCTTCAAATTCTCGCGGGTATCCCGAAGAACAGCGGCGAAATTCGTCGCCGCTTCATCATCGAGTCCTTTGCACATGCCCCTGTTGGAATACCTGAGCCCGAAATCGCTATACAAACCCTTCATTTCTTTGGAGAGATCCGCAGCCACCGATTCCGAGAGTCCGAGTGTGCGGACCTCATTCTCAATCGCATCCTCAACGCTTACCGCAGACTTTATGTAACCATTTTTGCTCATCGGTACGTTCTTCACAGCGTTTTCAAGGGATGAAACTGATTTCAGCGCGATCTCAAAATCCGCGAGATTGGAAACAGACTTGAAAGTGGTGGTTTTTCCGAGTTGAATCAAAGCCATTTGCGCATCATTCCCGAGGTAGCGCAGACCCTCTTCATCCAGATTTCCGTTCGTAAACTTATAGAGAGGATCCTCCTGCACGACCCTTGCGAGCGGTGACGACGAACTTTTCACCTGATTCATCAGACCTGTCGCTACCTGAGAGCCGGAAACTTTTCCCTCAGAAGCCACGGCCTCCACTACTTTTTTCAGCACAGGCATCTGTGCATGCGCAGTTAAAGAACCCAAAAACACGAACCCAACAATCAGTGCCTTAATCATGGTCGCAAAGGGTATTCCAGAGTAAGGGTTCTATGCAAGAGGATTCCACTCAGGAAATAAAAAAACGGCCTGAATCAGGCCGTTCTTTAACGAATCTGTTTTTATGTCTCAACGAAATCAGTCGACACTGCGGGAAGCACGCTTCAAGAGATCCGCGCACGTCTCTTTGTCCAGATGAGCCAACATCGCTCTCACTTTCTCAGGAGGATTCAGCTTCAAAAATGACTTCACCTCGGATGGACCCATCTTCTGAACCGCATTCTTGATCTCCTGAAAGCGAGCCCCAGAAATCTCACCGCGATTCATGAGCTCCTCTGCAACCTTGTACTCGAGCACCCAGTTGTCCTGAATGAACTTCTTGGCCGTCTCCCGCGCAACCTTCAACTCGCGCTCCGCAAATGCTTCAAAAATCTGGAACTGCCGTCCGGTAAACGCAGGAATTCCGTTGTCGTCCACTTTTGCGCCCATGAGCTCGGGAACGAGCCCCCAGGTGGTGGCCGCACGGGTCAAAAGCCTGCGCTCCTCCTTCAGATCTCCCGCTTGACCGGAGTTCACTTCCCGTCCGATCAAAAGCTCGGCCTCCGAGCCCGCAACCAAAGTGGCAAGACGTGCGCGTAGATCAGTGAGCGTATAGTTGGTTTTGAAACCAGGAAGATCCTCATACCGGGCATACCCAAGATAGTGATCCGCGGGAATGATCGTCAGGTGCTGAAGCACTCTGCCTGAGCTTGCCGGGTCATTCAAGATCGCATGTCCCGCTTCATGAAAGGCAGTGGCATAGGCATCCACCATCCGGATCTGCTTGATGAAATGAGCGGCTTTCGTGAAATCCGACTCGATTTTCGCGATCTCCACTCCCTCCTGAACCACGGTCACAATGAGCTTTGCCAGGGTTTCATCAGGAACCACGCTGTAGAAAGGATGACTGGGAATCTTCACTTCCAGGGAAAGACGGACTTCTGCACGCCGGTCAAGGGAGGCCTTTGAGAAATCGACTTCGAACACACCCTTGGACGCCGCAGAGCCAAGAGTCGTATTCACGAAATTGATCACCGAGCGGGCGCCTTCACTTGCGGAATACGTGAGCTTGCTTAGGAGTTCCACAAAATTCCCGTCATGAAGGATGCGCACGGGCTGCTTTGCTTCCACTCGCTTGATCCACTCGCCCAGAAGCTTTCTTACGATGCTCTCTTTGGTTTCCTTTACCGGCGGCTCGGTCAGCACCACGCTCCCGATCCTTCCGACAAATGCCGGACTGAGACCGCTTTGTCGCAAGAGCTCGCGCGCCTTTTCTTCGGAACTGTAATCCTTCCAAATCGCTCGAAGAAGATCATCCTGGGAATTTCCGGCAAAGATCCGCTCGGCTTCGTTCCCTGTAAAAATAAAAACATAGTCACGAAGAAGATAGGTTTTCTTCGTGACCGGACTCACCCAGATTCCATCATCCAGAATCGAATAGAGGTACTTCCCGATCTCCTCTTTTGCATTCTTGTCGTTTCCACCTGCATTTCCCATTTCATCAAAAAGGATCACGCCTCTTTTGTGTGTTTGGAGAAAGCGCTCGAACTGACCCGGCTGGTCCGAACCCACATAACCCACGGAGGATTGAAAAATGTTCGACAAATCCTTCGTGCTTCCCACCTGCCCCATCTCGAGCTTGCAAAGATGTTCAAGTGATCCGAAACGCGCCATGGTCAATGCACGCGCCATTTCGGTTTTACCATTTCCAGTCATGCCTAGAGCATAAATGGATACAGGCTTGTTCGAGCCCGCGTCCACAACACTTTTTTGAATGCTTTCCGCAAGTTTCTTGGCGTAAAATGTCTGCCCGAAAACCCTCGAATTTAGTGCCGTTTCCAGATTCCTCAGATTTGCCTTCTCAGCCGGATCAAAAAGCGGATTCTCAAACGCGAGCTTTGGTCCGTTCACGAGGAGTTCGTCCCCCCGCTCGTTACGGGCCTTGAAACGAATGATGCTGGAGCCAGGTCCTGGCATCAGGGTTTCAATGACAACTTCCCGTGAAGCGCCGGATTGCTTGACAAGCGCATCATAGATCTCGCCGATCTTGGTGCGGACATTTCGTTCAAGCTCACGGACTCCGAAGACCGGGTCATAGCTTTCATTCACGATCGCTTTGGCGAAACCATCATCCACCCGGAGTGTACCGAGGCCTTGCTGGCGATATCCCTCGACTTCGTCACGGATCTTGATCCTTGCGATCTCAAGTGCGGTTTCCTTCAGAATGGGTGCCACAAGAATCATCTCATCCATCCGTGCCAGAACTTCGGGCTTTAGGACTTCATCGGATTTTGCAAACGACTCCTGCTGGGTGAATGCCTCCCGGACTTCGGACTCAGGAATCGCAAGAAGCCGTTTTTGAACCTCTTCGATCGTCGCGGTTTTCACGAACTCCGGTGGGAAAAATTTGGTTGCCCCTTTGTTGGAAGTGAAAAGCCAGAGAACCCGTCCGGTTGAGCGGATCTTGCCATCACCCGCAATGAATTTCCCTGTATCAATGATTTCCATCAGGCGCTCCACCTGCTGCGGATGCATTTTGTCGAGCTCGTCCACCAGCACAATGCTCGACCCCTTTCCCGGTCCATCAAAGTGATTCGCGAGCAGCCCCTTGTTTTTATCACTTCCAATGTAGCCAGACTTTGGTCCGAACAGATAAAAACCGCTGTCATCGGTCTTCAGCTGATTTCCATCGATCTTCAGCATCCTGGTCTGACTGCCATAGAAATAGTGCGTAAGCCTTGTCGGGATCAGGGATTTCCCGGTTCCCGTCGTACCCACGATGACGGCGGCCCTGGTCTTTCTTCCCTTCGCTGTCATTGTTGCGGCAAAGAGATTCACGATCTTGTCGACCACGACATCCTGACCGCGGACATCCCTCTTGATCCTGAGCTTGACCTCATCCATGACCTCGATGAATCTCTGCCGGTCCTGAGACACCACCGGCAATCGCGCCTTGCGGGCTGCCAATTGATACAATCCAGAGAGGGTTACCGATCCAGCTTCCCCATTCGAAGTCCTGCTTACATAAATTGCCGCGTCCTGAAGGAGTTTGATGGGGGCATCAGGGCGTCTCAGGTCCGGCTGAAGCTCGGCTGAAAGTTCAATGGCTGCAGTAACCACCTCGTCCGGAATGACCAGTTGGTAGTTCCGCTGGATTTCAGGAAGTGCCGAACTCTTGATCAATTGAAATGTCGCCGTCTCGTCCAATTCCTGCACCATGATCGGCTCGATTCGGCTTACAAACTGTTCATCTGCCATGAGGGTAAATGAGGCCTGCTTCGCGCCACCCACCAGAATCATGGAATGGGTTCCTTCATCCAAAAGAGCCTTCAGCGTGTCCACCTGTGCACCCACAAGTTGATGAGCCTGATCAATCACAACAATGACATTGGTCTGCGTGAGCCTGCCGATCGCCTTGGCCTGATTGAAATACCAGTTCAAGGCCATGGAAACGGCTCGTGGACCCGGATCATCAACCAGGCTTGCAATCTTGGCCGGGTTGGTGACAAGGACTATGGAATTCTTAAGCCTCGCCGAGTGGACTCCATGAGGAATCTCTCCGGTCAGGAGTTTCGCGGCAATCCCCTCCACGACAGCACTCTTCCCGACTCCCATTTCACCAAGAATGACGGGAGCCTTCCCTTTCATACGAAGCAGCACATCGATCGCTGAATCAATCTCCGCGTCCCGCGCCAAAACAGGAACGAATCTGTTGCGCTCCTGGCTCGCCCGAATGTCGGGAGTTAGCGCTTGCGCGGTCGCAGAGTTGAACTGGGTAAACTTATCCGAATTCAAGGCCTCCACAAATCGGATGAGCCTATCGTCTGGAATTCCTGAATTCTTCCTTACAATGAGACTTGCCCTTGCCGCACCCTCCACTTCCCGGATTCTCGGAAGCTCCCCAACACGAGGATTCTTCCGAAGGAGCTCAAGGGTCTGATCAAGGAAACCGGTAAGTTCGCGGATGTCAGGGTGGTTCGAGTACGCCTTGAGAACCTCTTTCTTGAGCCAACCGACGAGACGAATCTCAGAGGAATCGGAAATGCTTCCCAAAACCTCAACCCAGGCAATCAAACGCTCGACATTCAGGACGGATGCGTGGGACTCCAAAATGATCTGTCGTTTCGCAAGCACCTGGACCTCTTGAAATGCTTGCCCTCTCAGGGAGCGAATCCGCTCCAGATCACCCTCAGGATCGGTCGACCCTTGCGCTTTTTCAAAATGCCGAATGGTGTCCTTAAGGCCCTCCAGTGGTTGATCCGCCCACGAAAAGACCGAATTCAATAAAAACAAAAAAGGAACTGCACGGAGAAAACGTGAAAAGCGCCTGGATCCTGTTGTTGCTTCCAAACTCAAACTCCCCTTCTCAAGAGGATCACGCAAGCTGATCGGCTCGCATCAGATCCTCTCATGATTCGCGCGACTCTACTTGCACTTGATGAAGGTTTCAAAACTTAAATTGGAAAACACGCCATTTTTCAATGATAAACAATAAAAATTTAATTTATCCCACGCTTGAAACGATCTTCATTTTGGAGAGGCCTCTGCGCTGGCCGCGCTCAGAGAATCAAGACAGGGATCGGCCGCGCGCACCGCCTTCCGGTCAAGATACTTTGAATATGCGAATCCGTAAGCCGAGAGCGCCCCAAGGAACACCCAACCGGTGACCTGAACCGGAAGAGCTGCGGTGTTGATCATGGTGAACCCCGCCACACTCACCACCGAGTTGAAGGCAAGCCGTTTGTAGAGATTTGAATTCAGGAGTCTGCCTGGAAGGCCTTCCTTTTTTGCAAGATGCTCGTATTTAGCAACGGCCAGATCTGCAACACCCTGACTTGCCGTCGATACCGTTGCGCTGAGGAGAAAAGGCCAGAGCCCGGGCACCTCGAGATTGAGGCCCCAGAGTGAGCGGACCGCATTCTCTCCAAACAAGACAATGACTCCAAACAGTGTTTCCAGCAATCCCCAGTTCAAGTAGTAATGAGGCTTGTAGATCCGTTTCTCAACGGCGGGTTGATCAAGCAAAGCTCTCAGTTTCGGAAACTGCTTTTTTGAGAAAACGGAATAGAGCCTGAAATTTTCCTCGAAATGAAGCAAATGTTTTGAATTCCAGGCAACAGCGGTGCATGCGGTGAACACCCCGAGCCCCACTGTGAGCGCCTGATACAGATTCAAACCGGCATACATCAGTGTCGCAACTCTCACGCCCGTGTTGGTCAGGACACGGACCACGGTCCAGGTGATCTTCGAATGATCAAGGTATGCTTCATTGAGCTTTCCAAGGATTTCAGGTTTTAGATGCTTTTTCGGATTGAAATCAACTCCACCTTCACGCGCCGGCGCCACACCAGCTCCGAGGAGTCGTTCTTTCAGCTTGTTTATGAATCGTGCGGGCCTTGAGTTTTGTTCCGCTGAGGAGGGGCCGCGCGGAGAATCCGGGCCATTGATCCAGGCAAGCTCGATCGGCGCCTCCGGGTTCCGCAGCTGATCCACCTTCAAAACCTCGGTCAGACCGGCCAGCGACTCTTCGTATTGAGAATCGGTTTCGATTTCGCCGGCATTGATTTCAACCCGGATGTCCTTACTTTCGACCGCATACCCAAGGCTGAGCACATCCGAGAACGCAGGGACGGACATGAGGAAAAACCCCAGGCAAAACACAAGCACTTTGACCTTGAATCCATCGGCCTTGCATTCGGGAATGGAATCAGATGACACCGGAATCAAACCAAATTGTTTACCTAACATGCGCAACGCTCCTCAAATCCGAAAATGGAGCCTGCATGATCTTGAAAAAGAAAACGAAATGGGGAAAATTTCCAAAACGGAAACTCCGGTAAGCGTTTAGCTGGTTCTGCCCGCAATTGCTCTAAATCGGCCCCACCACCTTATCAAAATCCGACAAAGATGCAACCCTATTTGCAATAAGGCGAATAAATACGACGCGGTTTGCATGATCCAAACTCGTGGACGGAAAATTCAATTCAATTCATCTGATTCGATGAAAAAGCCTTTTTTGCCTGTCGACTAAAAAACTCCGCTTTGGTAAAACCCCACGGCTCCGAATGATGTACTTGAAATTTCCCCGGACCTTTATTGCCGGGATCGCATCCAATGGCATCGAAATTCTTGCAGCGCTTTTTCTGCAAGCGGCATTCCTTTTTCATCCGGGCCACTCAACGGCACAGGACCTGCCTCCTCCGGAGGATGACATCCCTTTCATTGATGACTTCCAGATTCCTGAGGCACAAGCGGGAGATCTTGTTTTGCCTGATGAAGATCTTCCCGTATCGGATGCAGAGGCCCGCAAGTTCGGGGATGCGATGCTCGCAAATCAGGCCAAGGTTTATGATGACCTTTTGCGACTCGAGCTCGCCCTGAAAGAAAGAGTGGAGTCAAAAATTCCGGAACTCGGCAGGCGACGGGTCGAGGAGATCAAAGCCGCACTTTCACTCCCCGAAAAATCCGGTGAACGGATTTGGCGCCTGAAGAAACTGAATGCAAAGGCTTTCATGGCGCTTCCGAAATGGGACACAGAGAGCGGAATACAAATCATCGGGGAGGCTCTTTTCCTCGATCGTGTGAACAAAGGCGGAAATTGGATCGATGAGTTTCGTGTTGTGATTCCGGGTGTCGGCTTTGCAGAGCCAAAGCTGGTGGGCGGTAAACTATACCCACGAATGGTTGACGAGAGCACCGGCTCTTCCCACTTTTTTCTTGAGAGTGAGCTTGAGGTCGATTCACCCGAATGGAAACGATACACAGCCCGGGTAAGGGCCTGGGCAAATCGCGGACGTGGAAGACCCCAGGTATTCTGGGTGATCCACCGGCCAACGGTCGAGGGTGATCCCGCACAAGGCAGCATCCGCGTGAAGTTCTTTGATCGCCCGAGTGGAAAGCGGGAACAGCTTACCAATTGGTGGAACGCCGTCTACGTGAAACCTGATCAGCAGGCCTTCGTGCAGGCCGGGATCAAAACCGTACTCGAAGTCGGAAGCGCAGAGCTTCTCACGTTCCTGATTTCCGGGGGACATGTGGACCACACGTTCACCAAGCTCACCATCGGCTACGCCTTGGCACTTGGGATCTATGGTTCCACAGTCCGAAATGCCTTCTCACCGGTGGATCCGACAAGTTTCTGGGAAAGAACCTACAAAATGGCGCTCCGTCTGCTCGTAACTTCCTACAGTTTCGGCGCATGGAACAAAGCCCTCCGGAACGGGATTGAGAGTGTCTCCTGGTTCACCCCGACCGGCAGGTCAATGAATCTGGAAATCATGCAGAATTCCCTCGCGAGCAACCTACTGAAAGACGGTTTCAACTCTCTCAGTGATGTTCGCGAAGCAACAGGACATGCTCGCTATTCGGTTCAAGTCCCCCTCACCGGAGTGAAGCTCAAGGGGACCCAGCTTGAGCGCACCCTTTGGTATCAGATACCGAATAACCTGAAGAATGCCGACCTTCTCACACTGAATTCCCCGGCAAACGCCCTCCCCCATTTTCTTTTCTACTCGGCCATCATCGCCACCCCGATTGCGGTCTGGAAGCACGCCCAGGCCATCAAGTATGATCAGGAAGCATCTCTTCCCGCCGCACGACTTGCGCGGTTCATGGACGATCTATCGCTTGCGACGGGCCTTCTGGCCACCGACCCGCGCACATACGGGCCGCTCATCGCAAAGGTGATTGCGAACCAGACTCTTGAAACCATCTTGAACTGCGTTGATGCCCTCAAGTTCAAAAAACCGGAGGAGGCTCCGTCGAACGCTCCGCCCTTCGAAGCAAGTTCCCATGGTGCATGGACAGAAATTCGACTGAAACCCTGAACCCACTCCGTCAGCATGTCGACCTCTACCGTGTTCGCTTCAATTCTTTCCATTTCAAGAAAACATTTTTTCCATTCCTCAAACATCAGTGTTGTGTCAGGAAATCAAATTCAGTTGACCTACTCGCAAGATTTTGATGATGTGCCGAAATTCGAAACTACAGGAAGGGCGGCTCATGAAACTCTTGCAAGTGTTGGTGATCGGTATTTTCGTCTTTAATCCGGTGAATGTGTTGGGGATGTCTTGCCCAGGGTCGCTGCTACCTGAATCAGAATCAAATGCGAACTCGTTTACAACTTATGTTCTGGATACGAATGTGCTTCTTGAAAGGCCTTCCGCTTTCCTGGACTATGGAAAAGGACAGACGGTGGCCATCACCGAACAAACCCTTCGCGAACTGGACTCCAAGAAGACCGACTCACGACTTGGATGGGCTGCTCGAGAGTTTTTTCGCCTGTTCAAGGCAAGCACGGGTGAAGGCTCCCTCAGTCAACGCACCCGCCTTGAAAACGGATCAACCCTTGAATTGCTGACCATCGGTTCTCTTCATCCGGACTCGCCTCCCGCCCTGCACCAGCTTGATCTCAGCCCGACTTCGAATCCCGACAATCGAATCCTCGCGGCAATGCTCCAATACCGCCAAAAAAATCCCCAGGAAAAAATCCTTTTTGTCACTCATGACTCTGCATTCGGAGTCCTGGCCAGACTCAATGACTTTACGGTGGGCAATCCCACAGGTCCCGGTTTGAAGATCCACCTCCCGAAGGATGAGGAGATCTCCTACACTGGATTCAAAAAGCACATCTTGCCGGATGAGGCACTTCAGGAGCTTTTTTCCTCCACTGATGAACGCGCATGGTCCTACCGTGTGGAAGATCCCTCGGCGTTTTATGACAATCAATTCGTGATGGTTCGCGAGAGCGATGCCCTATCCGGTTCAGGTCCGATCATCCTTCGATACAAAAGTTCCGACCAAAGCCTTCATGGCCTCAAGGTTCTGCAGAACTCGACCATCAAGAATATCCGTCCCAAGAACCTCGAGCAACGAATGGCTCTCGAACTGCTGATGGATTCCTCCGTTACAGCGGTAACCCTGTTCGGAAAACCGGGCTCTGGAAAAACACTCATCACCATGGCGGCGGCCCTTCAACAGCTCGACAAGAACCTTTATGAAAAAATCTATTACGCCAAACCGTATCAACACACCGGAGGGGATGACGAACTCGGATTCCTGAAGGGTGACTTCGATGAAAAAACGGGCCCCTGGCATGAGTCATTCGTGGACAACCTCGAGCCTATCTTCGGTTCAAGCCAGATCGCAGCTCTTCGTGCAAGATTAGGGAATAAATCGAACGAAATCCTGCGTAACTTCGGAATGGAGCCGCTGAAGCTAGGATACTCCCGCGGCAGGAGTATCTCGAATGCCCTGATCATCATTGATGAAGCTCAAAATCTGACCCACATCCAACTGAAAACACTTCTCACGCGGGTCGGTGAAGGATCAAAGATCGTCCTTATGGGAGATCTTGGACAAATCGATCTGAAGCAGGTCAAAAACCCAGATTCAAGTCCTTTTTTCAAGATCGTGAACACAGAGGCGTTTAAGAACAGCTCGCTCTCCGGCCATACTTTATTGATCGAGGGCTTACGCTCACCAACTACGGATTTGTTCGACAAGGTCTTTCGCGAAATCGAAAGCCCCTGATTCCGGCAGACCATCTTGGACCCTTCTACCGATCGGGTTTCAACAGATCGGCACAGGATTTTGGAGCTTGCCGGAAGCCAACGGGATTGGGGGTCCCGACAGGATTTTTTGAGGGGGCCACGATTTCAGGCTCGGAGGCATTGGTATATCCAATCTTCGTCCTGCTGTTCACCTTCTCCAGCATTGCAAGATACAAATCCCGGTCATGCTTTTTCACCAGACCCAGGAACTGCCCCGCCTTTCGTTTGGAGAGACCGTTGAGGCCGCGAAAGAACTCCTCCGGGGTCGAGGTTTCGTAAAGGTTGATGAGATCCTCAACCGTGTTGATCCTGGGGATTCCCACAAATGGATCCTGATAGTGAGCAAACCCGATCTGGCGATAGGGTTGCTTCGGCTCCTCGATCAAGCGGTACTTTGGGCTTTCATGGAATCCAATCACCCGAACCACCCTGAGCTTGATGATCGCTGTTTCAAAAAGCTGGTAATTGCCAACCCTCATGATCTCAAGCCAGCGGTTCAGATCATCACTCGAGGAGAGCCCCACCCGTGTTTGGAATCGTCCTGGCTCATCCTCCTTCACGGAGGCATAGAAATCCGCGATCGACTCAAACCCCATGGGTTTTTTCTCCGGATGAAATCCGATCGTAAGTTCCGGGCCTCTTGGGTGAAGCTCCCAGTAATTTGCCCCGCTGGAAAATCCCGGTGCTTGAAGAAATTTGAGCTTTTGGTTCCAACGTTCGAAATTTGAAGGATCGAGTTCCTGAAGCGTTTGAAAATACTCCCTCATGCGGACTGCGGGAGTCTCATCTCCGATCCTGGCGAACTCATCCGGCGGCATTTCCTCGAGCGCACTCAAAAACTCATAAAACGAGTTGAAAGGCTCAGGGCCATTGAAGGCATAGGCCGTGGTGTACAGAGAAAACAAAACCCAGAAAAATCCCGCTCTCCCAATCATCTTGCGGAGTTTCTATTCCAGTTTTTTGGTTTCGTCGATCGTTTAATTAGAATTTTTTTTTACCCATCATCAGAATAACCGATGACTAACGACGGAGAATCAATTTTTTCCGTGGAGAATCGGAAATGGATTCCAACCGGCCTCCTTCACTGTTGTTTAGGGGTGAAAACAAAGCAACTCAGCGTATTGAGAACAAATACTTGCTTGTGCTCACTTGACCAGGAACCGGACACTGTCCTCTGAATGCCCCCCTCCGCGCTTGCGCAACTCCACCAGGTGCCGGCCACGCTGAATTCCCCAGAATCGGGGCTCGTCCAAGGAGCCAAACACGACGCCATCCATAACCCACTCATAGTCCTTTGTGCTCAGGGTCGACTTGAGCAAAACCTTTTGACGGGACAAAGGGATATCCGGATCAAGGGCAAGAACGCTACCCTCATGGGGATAAACGATTCTCGGCGTGTTTGGAGGAATCAGAGCACGACCTTGCGCTCCCGGTTCAGGAAGCTTGATCCCGGCAATCGAGGGTGGCATTTGACTCGGAGACTTGTCATTCAAAAAGTCCATGACTTTTCTCCACATCGGAGCAGCCCCGGAAACCCCGGTAACATCCTGCATCGGATCTCCACTGAAGTTCCCGACCCATACTCCCACAGTATGTTTGTCACTGAAGCCGATGCACCAGTTGTCGCGCATGTCCTTGCTTGTACCGGTTTTTACAGCGGTAAAATAGGGAGTCCTGATAACACTATTCATTCCGAAGGTCAGGGACCTCGAAGGATTGTCGGAGAGGATTTTCGTAATGGAGCGGGCGGCATCCACACCGATCGGAAAATCCTTGTCAGGTTCGCCGAGCGCCTGCCGTGCAAGAGCCGCATAGGATCTCACCAGTTCCAGAAGAGTGACATCCACCGTGCCCAATGCAATGGAAGGTCCATACACAAATCCTTCATGAAGTTTCTTGAATCCAATTTTGTTTAGAACCGAAACCGCTTCATCCACTCCAAGGGCCTGAACCACACGGATCGCAGGGATATTAAGGGAGCTCGCAAGCGCCGTTGGCAAAGGAACCCATCCATGAAACTGGTGATCATAGTTCTCGGGTCGAAACGCCCCGTTTGCGGTTTCAATTTCAATTGCCTCGTCCAGTAGCTCCGATGAGAGATTGAACTTTTTTTGATCAAGGGCTGCGCCGAAGAAAAAAGGCTTGAGAGTGGATCCCGCCTGTCTTCGGCTTTGCACACCGTCCACTCTGGCTGCCTTCGAGAGGTTTTGAAGGTTTCCAAGGTAAGCGAGTACACCGCCGGTGCGATGATCCAAAACAATGGCTGCCGTTTCGGCAACGGATTTTTCACGAAGGTTGCCAAGATTCTCACGCGCAAGCTCGACAAGCTTCATTTGCAGTGGCAATTGAAGGGAGGTTTTCATGTAGCCTCCCGCTTTTTCCGAAGGTGTCAGGTGCCTCTCAACAAAATGCGCATAGTGCTCCGTCAAACGATTCAGACCGCCATCTCCCTTTTCATCAGGATTGGTGGTCTCACGAACCCTTGCATGCACTGCCTTGCAGAGTTCCTCCGAAAGTGCGGGTTCCCCGTAGTGGCTTGACTTCAAAAAAATGCACGCGCGCTCCCTCAGCGTGGGCCAGGGTTGATTTGGAGATGGCAACATCGCAACAATCAATGCGGCTTCCGCTGGGCCAAGAGCGGAGGGCGTACGTCTGAACAGAAATTGCGCCACCGAGTGAACCCCCACCCATTCTCCGCGCAAGGGAACAAGATTGAGATAGGCCTCAAGAATCTGCTCTTTTGTCCAGGTTCGGTCCAATTCAAGAGCAGCCTGGATCTGATCGATTTTTTGCCTTGGAGTTCTTCTTCCCTTCCGTGGCCTCGATTGATCGATCAGGGACACGAGCTGCATTGCGATGGTGCTTGAGCCGCGAGCGGGTCTTCCAAGTGTATAGCGGAGCGCCGACTTTCCAAGTGCGAACCAATCCACTCCCCGATGCTCAAAAAAATGCTGATCCTCCATCGAGACCAGAAGCGAGCGTACCGAAGGCGAAAACTGATCAAGCGGAACCCAGGGGGACTTTCTTACTTGGGGGTTGAGACGGATTGAATCAAAGACCGTGCCCTGTTGATCCGTAAGGATCAGCTCCGATGGGCGATCCGAGTCCTTTACCTCTGAAAAAGAAGGAATTTCAGCGAGACTCCTCGATGAACCGCTCAGTGCGAGCATTAGAAAGAGGATTCGCACCCGCTTCAGAAATCGCATTTTGGATCACTCCTTGATCTTCATGGGCGCATTCGGAGATTCCCCATATTGTGTGGGATCGTACATCGCTTCCATTCTCGAAGGCGGAAACTCGAAGTCACCGGCCTGATTGAGGCGCATGGTGTAGGTGAATTCCATTTTTCCCGAAGGAAGGTATTCGAAAAACACCTGCATGCGATCCATGCGTCGCTCTTCGAAGGCAATCCAGGAGCCGGAAGAAGCCTCAGTGGACAGGATTGTGGCTCCTGTCGGAACAGGATCTGTCAGTACGACCCAGGTTTGAGGAGTTCGCGCCTCGAGAGTCAGCTTGACCCTGAAAAGGTCTCCCCTCGTATAGGATGACTTTTCTTTTTGCTGAAGGGCTTCGACTGATCTTGAGATCACATAGCCATGGTCAATGCTTGATCGAAGGGGCAATGCCGCTTCCACCAGGGTGAAAGACCAGGGAGCGCCTTGGCCAGTGAATTTTTGGTTCAGGGCTTTTTGCTGACCGAGATCCTGAATCGGAAGGAATACCTCTCCTTTTGGCTTGGCTTCAGAAATCGAGACTTCCTTTTTCGTAGCACCCGCATTCAGTGCAACCCTTCCGGAGACCAAACTCTTTTCGAATTTCTGTTTGAACCGGTTCAATGCCACGACCGCCCAGGCATTTCCTGTGGTGGTATCAAAGTATCCGACCTTCAAGTTCTCAAGCAAGGAGCGGAGAAGCTTTGTGGCATTGTCTTTTTGCTCGCGCTGAATGAAGTCCAAAAGGGTCCTTGAGCGCAGACCATCCGGAGTCCCGCCCAGCGATCCAAAGAACCAGAATTTCGGATCGCGCAGGAATAGTCGGGTGTTTTCGAATTGAAAATGCGTAAGAACCTCATTTTCAAATCCGGCAAGATCACTCTGCGAGGTTGCAAGGGACTGGGATGAGTTTCGAAGGATTCGGATCAGACCAAGTTTGTGAGAAAGGCTTAGC
This sequence comes from Bdellovibrionales bacterium, assembly GCA_018969905.1. Lineage (GTDB taxonomy): Bacteria > Bdellovibrionota > UBA1018 > UBA1018 > CAIMNF01 > CAIMNF01. Next base: position 4,476 of record JAGWXK010000031.1, on the reverse strand, counting down.
TTGTCATGAATCGCCTTCAGTGCCTGATAATCGGCGGTTGAAATGGGTTCATAATGAGAGAGCGCTTCCCCGGCCGCAAGGCGTCCATTTGTCGAGACATACTCCGGCCACCAAGGCTGGGAGATCCTGATTTCACCTCTCATTCCCCTTCGAGTCGCACCGAGAAGACGTTCAAGATTTGCCGGGTTGAACCATTTGCTGGTCAAACCGAATTCAGGATTGGTTTTAGCTGCCTCTGCCGCGATTTGAAGTACGTATGAGGTCAGATCAAGACTTCCGTAGCGCATTTCCGGAAAGAACTTCAGCAGGGAGTTACTGTCATAATAAGACTTGGCTCCCTTCCATTGTTCTTTCCACATCTTCAAATCCTGAAGAACGATAGCCCGCGAAGTCTGTTGCTCAAAGCAACTGTAGGGGTAGGCTTGCATGTAGCGGCTTACGGAGGCCGGTACCTCACTCAAGCGGGCTTGCAGCTGAACCCGGTACCCCCCTTTGTCGAGAGCAGCCTCTTTTGGAAACGAGACCGGAATGGTGGATTCGCTGCTCCCGAGTTGCTGGAGGTAGCCTTCGATGACCCGGGCAGGGAGCACCTCGACCACCTTTGAACTCACCTTGAGTTGATCGCTTGCGCCGTCTTTTGAAGTTGCAGAGATCAGGTAGGTGCGTCGGGTTGCGCCCATGGGGACCTGATCCAGCCACTTGACCACCTGGGCGCTCTGAGCCGGAATCTCAAGGTTTTGTTCGGGGAGCGGCTTTCCATCAACCGAAAGCTTCGCGGTCACGCTCATGGAGCGAGTGGTTGCATTTCGCAAGATGAACTGTGCTGGAAACTGATCCCTTTCCCGAATCGTGGGTGGAACCGAGGTGATGATCTGCAAATCCTGGGTCGCAACAATCTCTGTTTTTGCGGTTCCAAAATAATCAAGGCCGGAATTTCCAAACGCAACCACCACGAATCCCGAAATCGAGTCATTGAGTTTGAAGGATGTCGTGATTCTACCCTCCGGATCGGCAGTGAGCTTGGGTTTCCAGGCCACAAGCGAGTCAAGCAATTCCCGCGCCATAAGCGCCCCACCGCCTCCACCGAAAGGAGTGGCTTTTTTTCCAAAGTGGCGTTTGCCGATGACGTTCATTTGCATCGTCGAGGTCTCCACCCTGTGGGATTTGGCGCGAATCATCGACTCAAGGAGATCCCAGGTGGGATTTGGCATCAGCTTCAAAAGAGCCTTGTCCACTACGGCAAGCGACAGTTCTGCTCCAGGTTTGGTCTGAATGCTTACCTCCGCTTTTTCACGAATCTTGTAAGTCTCTTTGTCAGTTTTGAGCGTGATCGGAAGTTCATGGCTTTTTTTGCTGATGCTTACGTCAGTCATTCCGAGCTTGTAGGCGGGCCTTCCGAGATCGACAAGACCCGTCGGGGCAGGCTCTCCCACTCTGCCTCGCACTGCCATGACCGAGACAACCACACCTGGTGCGTACTCCATCTGAAGGGGAATTTCGATCACTGGATTTTCGCCTTTGAGTTCCGTAACAAAAGCCTTTAGCACGCCTCCCCGTTCCAGGGTCACAAGTGCTGTCGCTTGTTTGAACGGGGATTGCACGATGACCCGTGCACTTTCGTTCGCCTCATACTCTTGTTTTTCCGGAATCAGGGTCATCCGATCCGTTTCGCTCGCCTCACCGAATCCCTCATCACTTCCCCATGCGGTGAGGTTGTGAACGAGGTTGAGCTCCTTTCCTCGGCTGTCTTTGGATTTGACTTCCAGAACAAAGGCCCCAGCCCGGGGCAGATCAAAGACGCAAGGAATGGTTCCTTTTGCATCAGTCTTTCCGGAGCAGATCTCCTTCTCCTTTTTCACTTCGGTTGTAGTGCGATACCCATAGAACCCGCCCACCAAACGCTCCCGATGGATGAAATCCGTTTTCGAATAGAGCGTTACCTCGGTTTTTTCTCCGGCAACGGGATTTCCCTTTTCATCTCCAAGCATGAATTTAAAGTCGACGCCGGTTGGTTTTCCAATGTAGGAGGATTGATCCTTGTGCAGGCCAAGGTATCGATTTCTTGAAAATACGGAAGTGGAACGCACCATGGTGTGGACTTCGCCGCTCGGGTCGGAATACTGAAGTGCAATCTGGACTTCGCCGTCCACGCTGGTGTCCAAGACGTCTTTAGGCAGAGCAATGTTCGCCGATCCCCCTGCATCGAGGTTTGTTTTGGAAATGAGCTTTGAGGCAAGGACCCCTTCATCGGATTTTTTGGAAGCTCCGGAATCACCTTCCGCCTCGAGATCATAGAATTCCTCTTCTGCAGACTGGTAGGCTTCATCACTCTTTTCGAAGACCCCGGTTTTTACCTCCGGGTCCTGACCGAAGAGGTAGTCCCCGATGCTGCGGGTGTGTCCCGTCACGGGCTTCCTCTGAAACCTGGCCTCTACCGGCAGCTCACTTGCAGGACCTCCACTCAGATAGGCAGCTTGCGCATTGATCGAAGGTTTTTCCAGCCCAGGAGTGATGGGATCGGGAATCCTGAGAGTCACTCCGAGGGATGGGAGGCGGAACTCCTCGACTTCGAAACTTACCGTCGAAATGGAACGGGGCTCTTCGTTTGATCTCTTTTTCTTGATCCCGCTTGTGAGGCGGATGGAATAGGTGCCGAGGTTTGCCTTTTCAGGAATTTTCCAGGTTGTGGTGGCGCCGCCCTGTCCATCAAATTTGACGGGCAGGTTCCAGGTCTCGTCAGACCCATTGTGGGTGATCACCACAAAGCTCGGAGGATTTTTTAGAAGCTTTAGCCCTTTCCAATGGTACTGCCGGATGAAGTGCCGCATATGGACGGTTTGACCGGGTTTCAGGTAATTTCGTGCAAGGACCGTGTGGGCCACGACATCCTCCTCATCTCCCCACTCAGGTTCATATCCCCCGCGGAGATTGAATCGCCAACTCTCGATTCCCTGGTTCCAGGAATCAAGGGTGAAGCTCATGTCATCGCCCTTTCGGGCAAAAACCACTGCCTTCGTCCCATTGAAATGATGATCATCACAACCCGAAAACTTCGGACTTGAGCTGGAAGGGAGATCATTCAAAATCAACACTCCGTCCCTTGCAGATCGGCCGCTTGCAATCTTTTCACCGAGACAGTTTTCAACCGAGATGTCGGCATCCGAAACCGGCTGTCCGGTTTTCAAGTCTGTCACCCAAACCACAGAGGGACCTTTTTGGCCCCATTTAAAGTGGACCGAAAGATTGGTCACCAGCACCGCCGTGGAAACATAAAAAGGATCCTTTCGGTCCAAAAGTTGATTTCCAATGATCCTGCTTTCGAGCTCCAGGACCGAGAGGCCCTTCCTCACCCGCTCTCCCTCCTTCACGGGAATGCCGATTACCTCGGCTTGATCCCGTTCCGAATCCAGGGGAAGTGCCATTTCTACAGGCTTTCCCTTGATTTTTGACGCGTAGGCCTTGAGTACGGATCTGAAGTTTTTCCCTCGAGAGTTCTGATGATCTTCTTCTTCGTAGGTTTGTTGCTGACGAGCGGTACGATCCAGCCAATCCAGAATGGAGGGGGCATTTTGCTCAGGCTGGATTTGAAGCACTTTGCCACTTTTGATTTTCACGGTTTTTTCAATGTTCCGAATGCTGACGGGAACGAAAGGCTGGTCCGCTTCGATCACACCGAAGCTCCCCGGAAACTTGGCAAGGACAGGAAGCCCGGCCGTTTTGAACCGGAGAGGAAAACTTTTTGCATTGGAAAGCTTGCGGCCCCGGATGTCAACCAGACCAGAGGGAATCTCAAGCTGATATTCTGATCCGCCCTTGAATGGCCCCTTGAAGGTTACACGGTCCAGGTGACTGGAGGAGTTCCCCTCTCGATCCGCAAGCTGGGCTGGAACCGGGGGACGCCCTCCCCCTGTGAGCTTTATCTTTCTCACCCATGACAAATCCACGGGTGAATTGAACCAAAGTTCCACCGGGGCTACTGGAGAACAGTTGGACTTTGGATTGTCCCGGCTGCAGGTGAACTCGGTTGAAAATGAAGTCCGGGTGACAAAATACCTCTCCCGATCCAGTTTTCGGTCTTTCAGTGCGACTCGGAGTCCGCTTTGGTTCGGAAAGAGGATTTCGGGTGCGATCAGGTGCCACTGGCCATTGTTTTTTGGCCGAATCCAGATTCGCCCGAGTTTTTCAATTTCCTTTAGCTTGAGCGGATCCTGAACCTTGGCTCGAATCTTCCCTTTCTGGCCCTCCACCTCAAAATAAAGCCGGGCCTCGATCTCTGCGGGGGTAATCCGGTTGTTGAACTCGATCACAAAGTTCTGATCCGGATCAATCATTTCCAGGCTTAAGGAATCACCATTGCTCCCACTTGGATACATGCTTTCGATCAAAGCAGGTTCGATGACAAATCGAAATGAGGACTGACCCATCACCGGGACACCCCTTGCGGATTTCAAACCCGCATGAATCTGGAACTCGCAG
>JAGWXK010000140.1 GCA_018969905.1 Bdellovibrionales bacterium | reverse complement strand
TCCGTATCTGTGCTCCCAGATCCGCAATGGCTCCGCGCGGGAAATCAATGATTCGCTCGGGGCACCTTTTCGAATCAAGGCTGCCACCACTTTTGTGATCCCTTGTCCCAAAGCCAATTTGAGCGCATGGTGAATTCCGAAACCAGCCAGCCCCGACTTTTGGTACTCTGGAAGCACTGCAAGGGTTTTCCAGACCAAGTATCCCTGATCCGGGAAAAGAAAGAAATAGCCAACCTCTGTTCCCTTCGGGTCCAGAAGGAAAAAGCTGAACTCTGAGAGTAGTTTTGTGTACTTGGGGACATTCAGGGTCTGGTAGGCATTCAAATCAAAGGGCTCTGCAAGAAACGAATCCTGAAATGCCAAGGTGTTGATCCGATACAGGATTTCAAGATCCGGCGATTCTGCACCGGAGAATCGAATCGGGCGCGTCTTGAATCCTGCGGACAATGCTTCCTGATACCGCGCCTCTGAAACCGGTAGAAAGTGGTCGACATCGCGATAGGCGCGCGAATGATATTCCTCATGAAGGCGGTATCCGGCTTCCGTAAGCCATCCGACCTGGCCTTTTGTATTCACAGGTTCCCAGAAAAATGATCCCCGTGAAATGGCTTCCTCTTCCGAATCCAATCGGATCCGGTAGTCGAACAAAGTCGAATAATTTACCGGTCCGACGATGTGCCCTACTCTGTTTTCCTTTAGCCAGGTCTCGGCCGAAGACAACAACTCACGAGCACTGAGGCCCCGTTCATATGTGGAAAGATCCGGTTCAACGTGGAAAAAGCCAAAGTAGCCGCGAAGGGCATCGCTCTTGGAAACATTCGCGGAGATCCTACCCACCGTCTTTCCTCCGAGATCCGCAACGAAATGTGTCCGCCTGAAATCAAAAGGATATGAGAGGATTTCTCTTTCCTCCTGTGAGCGAGGAAAGTGCAGAATGGCTTCCTCAAGAGAAAGTTCGCGGATATGGATCACAGAATCCTCACCTCTCCCTTTCCCGCATCCATTCGGACGCGTTGCCCCGTCTTGAGTCGCTCCATCAGGCCTCCTGAAATCCCAACAATCGTCGGGAGCCCCAGTTCACGCGCAACCACCGCGGAGTGCGAAAGCAAGCTCCCTCGTTCAATCAGGAGTCCGGAACATGAGGGATAAAGGGGCACCCAACCGGGATCAGTTCTAGAGGTCACGAGAATCTCTCCCTGAAGACCCGAAGTGTCCTTGAGATCATGTGCAACCCTGACGACACCTTCGATCACCCCCGGACAGCAGGGAGTGCCGAACAAAAATGACGGGTCGTCGTGAGCGGGGGTAAGGTCCTTTAAAAGGTCTGTAGCAGAGAGCGCGGCCGGATACTTGAGCGAAACACCAACTGCCCCATAAGTGACAAAACGATCCGGTGGAGAGGGAGTCTTCCGGTACTCCTCATAAACGGGCTTGCGCATGGACACCAGATCGCGGGGAGAATGAGTCGGAAGACGCCCCTCTGAATAAGCGATGATTTCGTCAACCGTGAGATAAAAAATATCGAACTCTGAGTCAAGAATCCCCAACTTCACCAGATTTGCCCCAACCGCCCTCATGAGATGGCGAACGAGACCATAGCTTTTGGTCCGGTCAAAACGCAGATCCTCACGGTTACGAACAGCTTTGCGTGCATGTTTGAGAATCCAAAAATAAATCCATTTCCGTAGTCCGAAGAGCCGCTTCCGCACCCGGGCCTCGGCTGCGCTCCGGATCAAACGTTCCCGTTCGTTCATCTTTTCGATCGAATAGGTCTTCATGCGGATGTAGCTCGCCACGGTTCCAATGACAAAGGCGGGATCATCATTCAGATCGGGTTCCTCGAATTTCAACTCATTCACGCAACGAAATCCGAACCGGTCCAGGAACTCCTTGAACTTTGAAAGCACTTCAGGGTTGCCGCCTTGAAGTAGATCCTCCCAAACGCGTTCAGGGGAGCTGGTGATGAACTGTTTTTTAAAGCCCGGATCTCCCGAATCGATCGATTCTGCGATTCTCATCAGGAACTTGGTTGGTTCCGTGCTCTCCAGGTCACCCTGCCCGCACAAAAGGTCATTCTGAAGCGAATCAGGCTCCGCTTCACCGGCCATCCATCGAGATGTGAGTGTTTTGAGGACCCCGAAAAATACCATGCAGAGAAAATCATTCACAATGGGCGCCCTCCACCTGGGGAGCAGCTCCCTTTGGAGTTCAAGGTAATAGGAAATCTGGCGGGTCACAGGCCAGGAACGAAAGTCTTGTTGCCGGGCCTCACCGTAGACGCGGTTAAAGTGAAACTTGAAGTCCGCGATGATGGCGTCGCTTCGGAAAAACCGGAAGAGGGAAACAATGGTGAGGCGGAGCTTGAATAAAAAACCATAAGATGGCGGATTCTTTGCGAAATCAAACGCTTTTTGGTGCTCCGTGGAGAGTGATTTTTTCACTCCCATCATGGTTTCCATGAAGGAAGGATTGCTTGCGGATCCGGGCATGCACAAAAGAAGCTGGTACCAGTTGATGAGATTGTAATAAATACGTCCTCGAATGAGACCCAACATGTTTCGGAACCTGGGCTCTTGCTCCTGGAGGATCGCCTTTGGTACCTGCATCATTTCTGCAAATTGACGGTACACCTGTTGATAGGCATGACTCGCATAGGAAAACGTGAATGGGGAGGTCACCCCGCTGTAGCTCTCGATGATGTTCGAGTTATCCCACAGGGTGGGCTCCTCCCCTTTTGTGTGGGAGTCATGAAATGATTCCGGAGGCAAGGAAGTGATCGGGCGCATTTGAAGAAAATAAACTCCCTCGTCATTGATCGCCCATTCAATGTCCTGCGGGGTACCGTCGGTAAGGGACTCAAGCGCGAGGGCTGCTTTGCCAAGGCCGAAAAGCGCTGTTTCGTTTAGACTTGGGACCTTCGAAAGCTCCGGATCGAGCTGTGTTTTTAAAACCCCCCCGTGGTCTCCTCTTTGATACAAAAATCGTTTCACCGCGATCTCGCTTTTTTTGAGGGTCAGCGTGGCACGATCAATCTCGTAGTGGTCGGATTCAAGATCCCCCCCCACCAGCCCTTCGCAGAGCCCGAAAACAGAATCCACCCAAAGACTCTCTCGATCGAGCGGATTCAGGGGATTGCGTGTGAACAATACACCCGACGAGGTCGGGTCTACCATGAGCTGGAGAATCACCCCCATCCTTTGACCGCCTGCCAAAAGCCCCCGTTCCTGACGATAGCGCAACACCCGCTCCGACCACGCGGAAGCCCAACACTTTCGGATCGCAAGAGAAATCTCATCCTCCCCTCTCACGAAGAGAAAACTCGAAAACTGCCCGGCAAAGGAGTTTCCCGCCGAATCCTCATCGAGGCCACTTGATCGAACAGCAAGAAACCGGTTTTCCCATCCGAGATCCCTTATTTTTCGGGAAACTGCATTTTGGAGAACGGGAGAAAACGGAGTGCCTGCAAATGCTTCTTCGACTCTTCGCTCTGTCTCAGAAAAGCCTCCGGAATCAGTTGCCAGTCTTTCGAGGTCGGTGGTCTTGAGATATTCCTCCAAAACAGGGCTCGGAATGCAGAACCATTCGGGAACTCGAACCCCCGCCCGACCAAGTACCGCTAGATTGCGGGCCTTGCCTCCTCCGAATATCTTGAAATCATGATCCGTGTCACCCAGGTCTAAAAATTTCATCGGATCCCCCGGATGATCGGAAGACCCCAAATCGAGAGCAATAAAAATAAAGTCACAGCCCCTTCGATCCACTTAAAACGCTTCGGTGCCCACCAGAGGATGGAAAGAAAAACCAGAGTGAGGACATAAATGGGCCCGAGAAGCACAAGCAAACCGAGTCTCTCCCCGGCTCTCAGAGAGAGCCCGAGCAGAATCAAAAGAAGAAAGGCTGTTTTCTCACGTCCATAACGACGCAGATAGGTGTTCAGCACAGGGTGTGCTGCCGGATCGAGCTTCCTCCCGACCTCGAATCCAAAAAATGAAAACAACAATAGGCTGGCAAACGCCGGAAAATCGGGGTGCTGGAGTGAGCCAGGGCTGAAACATTCGAGGACAAATGCGGCCATCGGGATGATGATGAATTGATGGCTGAGCGCATACAAAAGCGGTCGGGCAGAAAGCCATTCTCCGAGAAAGAACTCCTTGAACATCAGGTAAAGATAGAGCGCTCCCAGAGCAAAAAAGGCTCCGGCGATTTTTCCCACAAGAACCGCAGCGAGAATTGACACCGCAAGCATGGCGGCATTGAAGATCCGGATGAATCGCGAAAATTCAGTCATCGTAAACAGTCCCCTCGGCAACGGACGCAGTGGATGCGCGATTTTATCCTTATCAAAATCCTTGTATTCATCCATAAACCTGATTTGAGCAAGGAACACCATTCCCCCGACAAAAGACATCAGTGGTGGGACCAGGCCCGGATTGGGATCACCCGCGATACCCATGGCACTCAGCGTGATCCCGGCAGCGATCAGGGCATTTGGCAGCAGCGGGAAGCGTTCGGTGAGGTAAATCGTCCATCTTGATTTCATTGGCTTGCTCCACGATCAATTCGGGCACGATGACGCCGATCCCGAATGATTTTTTTTTCTTGAATCCGTTCGATTGCAGGAAAGCGCGTCCGAATCTCTGAGGTTCTTTTCCTGATGCCCTCACCGGAAAGAACCACCCTGCCTGACGCGTCCCGAAAAACAAAGGCAT
>JAGWXK010000030.1 GCA_018969905.1 Bdellovibrionales bacterium | reverse complement strand
CCGATGACCTGAACTCGCGCTTTACCGGTGCTCTGTTTGATGGCGAAAACTCTTCTGATATTTTTGTCGATAACTTCACCGGCAGCACATCGCTCAACGTGAGCACTACACGGGATGTTTACAATAACTACGACCTGATTGGCAGCTGGACTGTGGTCGATCGGATGCGTTTGCGTCTCAGCAGCAACCTGATCGGATACGGAACGGACCGGGTGAATCCTGGCCCGGATGAGGTTGGATTTTCCTTTCCGTTTTTTGGAATCAGTTTCGGCGTGCGGGGAACACTGGAATGGAAAAACTATCGGCAACTCTCACCGATGGAGGTTCGAAAACTTCCCGCACCCGGGCCGGATCCTGCCCCACCCGGAACGGAAGACATCACTGAACTGAACCCTTACCTGAATGCGCTCAATCTGAATCCCAACCTTTCCGCGAAGCTCAAGAACATCCTGAACCCCTTTACGCTCCCCTTTCGGATGCCTTTTTCCAGAAGCGATCTTCGGAAAATGAAGGATGGCGAAGTCATTGCCTACAACCTGACTGGACGCGTGGGCTTTCGCGGAACGTTTGGCTGGCAGGTGATCCCTTCGACAGACCTTTACTTCGGAGCGAACACCGCCATCGAAACCTACCTTGATGGCGAATATGAAGTTTCCGTGATGAAACTTGATGATCGGTTCGCGAAAGTACGGGTCAGTCGCATCCGTGGCCTGGGCTCCTCCCTCAGAATCAATGCGGGACTCGATTGGCGGAATGTTTTTCAGGGGATTTTTCTCTTCAAGGATACCTCTTTTCAGCTTCAACTTGGAAACCTGAGCACCCAGGTGATCCCTTTTTTCTTCGAGGCCTCGCGCTTCCATCGCAAGGAAATCGATGTGGCCTACAAATATGACCTTGAGAATCAAAATGCGCGGGATGCGTTTCACAGAGCCGTGCTCGGATCCTTGATCTCCTCCGAAGACGAAGCCCGCTCGGATGCCGATCATCCGAATCCGAGTGTTGTGCGAATTTATGATCGGGCCACGGATCACCTCAACTGGACACGGACAAACGGTTCCACGATCAGTCTTTTTCTGAATCGACGTCAAGATCGCTCCGAGGACTCGATCGAAACCGAGGTGCGGCTTCCAGGTGGAACACGGCACTTGTTTCGAACGGCATCCAGGAAACTGATCGAACACAATGCACTTCTGGGCTCCTCCGAAACTCTTTCCGCACGGATCTCGATGCTCATGGACAAGGAGGCATTCAAGAACGGGGATCCGGGTTCGCTTTTGATCATCGCTGAAAATTCGATCGAGGACTCCTCCACCACACCACGCGAGCTGAACTCCTATGTCCGGGAAGTCGGAGCCTTTTTTGACCGAGCATCGCTGTTTCCGGACTTTCCTGATCAGACGCTGCCGGCTTATGGACGCAAGAGGGGACGTCGTGCATGGTATGGCAGGAGCTCCTTCTATTTCGGGTTCACGTTGGGACTTCCAGATCTTCAGGCATGGCTTTCGCAGGATGAAACACGCCTGCTGACCTATGCTCGCACCCATCGTCTGGAGCTTAGGGATTCGGATCTTCCTGAACTGCGAAGAGCGCTCGAAAACCGGGATGCGAACCTTCTGCACTCAATCCTCCAGCGTCTACTCTCCAATCGCAATCGAACTGCCGAACTCATGAATCTTTTCAGACTGCATCTACCCAAAGATTCGTTGGAGCAGTTCCTCGTTGCACAGAATCCGGCATTTGGAAACATTCAACAAAGGGGGCATAGGATCACGCCGCTGGAGGAAGCGTTTCGAGAGACAGACTCAGCTCCGGCCGTGGGCCTTGATGGATTCAAGTCCGTTCAGGATCCGGATGCCCGGGTCTTGAATCTCGATTGTGCCGCTCGACCTGATGGAAAAATCCTTTTGCGTTTTGGTCTTAGCGATTCCCCGCGTTTTGTATTCTTCTCACTGACTCCACTTATGGATCGGAGACAACGATCAGCGATCCAGCTTGTTTTTTTCAACCCTGAGGGCCGCTTCAAGGCTGGACAAAACGAACTCCTCCTGGATCCACAATCAGAAGATCCCCTCGTTCACAAGCTCACATCAAAATGGGAGGACCAAGGAACTCAGATGGGGTTCACGCTCGGGTTCAGCCGAAAGAACCGCGGCTGGGGCTATGGATCATCGTGCCAGTTCCGATTGGACGCGCGAAGGATCACCGAAAAGAAACTCAAGAACTGACTCTTTTTTTCTGAGTGTGTCCGAGTATCCGAGCTCGGCAAGCTGCTGGGTATAGGCCTTTTCAAATGCAAGATAGGATACCAGATCCCAGCCCTTGTCCTCTTTCGCGCCAACCCCCTTCAATAAGAATCGAATGAGGGTTGGAAACTCTTTCAAGGTTCCCCGGGCAAGATGACCAAGATCCTGACTCGGACGAAGGGCCATGACTGGAATCGTCTTCAGAGGGGATGCCATCTTTCTTTTCTGTTCATCTGTCATGATCGACAGAGTGCGGTTGATTCTCTCCAGCCGCTCAATATCTGTCTCAAGGGAATCGAGAAAAACCGCATTCAGAAGTACGCCTCCGATGTCCGCAATCGAAAGATCATCGCGCTTAAGGTTTCGATTGAGATCAATGGTTTGCTCATGAGTCCTGAAATAACGGATTCCCACGCAAAGAATTCGATCCGCTCCAAGATGAATTGCCGGACTTACTGGTGATGTAAGGCGAATGCATCCGTCCCCATAAAGCGCTCCATCAATCCGTATGGGTGGAAAAAATACGGGGATCGCACTCGACGCCATCACATGATCGATTGCTACTGTGGTTCGTACCCCGAGTCTTGTAGAGCGGACCCATTCGCTGATGGAATCATCGCCATCAAAAAAGGTGATGGCGGTTCCCGTAAGATAGTTGGTCGCGGACAATGCGATCCCCTTTAAGCTTTGATTCTTGATGAATCCAGGGATCCGCTCCAGCGAAAGCTCTTGCGCCAAAAGTTCACGCAGGGGTTCGGTACTGAGCAGGTGATTTGCCCGCTTTTGATTGAACACTCCCCCCATCCCCACTGTTCGAAGCCACTTTGACCCAAGAGATGCGATGGATGCAGGATCTGTTCGGTAAACCCGCTCGGAATGCAGTCTCGTCCAAAGATCCCAAAGCCCCTGGGTTGCAATCCCGAACTGATCCGCACGGGACATGAGGTAGGCCGCATTGATGGCACCCGCCGATACCCCGGAAATCACCTTGAATGGAGACTCTTTTGCCTGCGTCATCTCGGCAATTGCCTTCAAAACTCCCACTTGATACGCGGCACGAGCTCCTCCGCCCGTAAGCACCAATCCAAGGTTCATGCAGCTCAGAATACCCTAAATCCTGATTTTTTCCACCATTGCGGAGTCAGGATTCGAACTGGAGATCGATGAACGGCCGAAACGACTTCTGAATCTGATTTCGGTTCAGCTTCTGGGTTTGGGTCAATTCCTTGAGATCGACCGAAAAATCCCTGGACAAAATTACAAATCTTGAAACTGCCTCAGGAATCCGCTTTTCGCGCACAAGTCGCTCGATTCCGGCTGCGATTTTTTTCTTCAATTCCTCGTTTTCAACCGATAGGCCCTCAATCGCTCCGGGAGTAAAGCGAAGATCCACAATCACTTCTTCCTTGAGCGTGATCAGCGCAAGAATTCCGGACTTTCCCTCACCCACTACACAGACATTTGAAACCTCCGGAAGTTCCTTCAATGCGTTTTCGATCGGCAAAGGGGCAACCATCCTGCCATTTGAGAGCTTGATGATGTCCCGGTTTCGACCAAGAATCGCAAGCTCGGGCATGAATTCTCCAAGATCCCCGGTCAGAAGCCATGCATCCTCGGTGAGCACCTCTCGAGTTGATTCCGGACTTCCCCAATACCCGAAAAATACCTGGGGCCCCCGCACTTGAATCTCTCCGTCCATCATGATCCGCACTTCGACACCGGCGGGAACCGATCCAACGGTTTTAAAGTCCCCCCGCTCAGGGCGTGTCAGCGTGATGAGTCCTGCAGACTCACTCATACCGTAGATTTCCTGAATCTCTATGCCAATGGTTTTGAACCACTGGCCGACTGCAGGTGGCAATTTTGCGGCACCCGATACGGCAAACTTCAGGCGATCGAGTCCAAGTTGCGACCGTACCTGGCTCAAATACACCTTTTCAGCAATCTTTCCGACCCGGTCAAACTCCATGGCCCTCTGGAGCAGCTTTGGTTTACGACTCTCGACCTGTTCCTTGAGTCGCTCCCAAACCCTGGGCACCGCAAGCAACAAGCTTGGACGCACTTCCAAAAGCTCCTGAAAAAATCTTTCATAGTTCGAATTGAACCAAACCGGATAACGCTGAACAAGCGCCACTGCCATGGTCTGTACCTTTTCTGCAACATGTGCAAGAGGGAGAAAAGAAAAAAGCTGCCCGTCCATATACGGCAGTCTCCATTCCCGCGACAACACCTCGGCAACAAAGGTAAGCTGCCTTAACCCCAGCATGACTCCTTTCGGGGTCCCGGTCGTACCCGAGGTGTAGATGACCATGCAGGTTTCCTCAGGATTCAGGGAATTCAAAAGCGCATCCCCTCGAGCCTCGATTTCTTCCTGTGAATAGGAACGAATGGACAGAATCTTTCCAACCGCATCCCCAAAAGTCAGGACTTGGCGGTGAACTTCCTCCGAGGGCGAAATTCGATTCCGGTACAGATCAGACTCGACAAGGACAAGCCTGGGCCGGCACTGATCCAACATCTGCACGAGCTCCGCATCTTGGGTATGCGGATGGACCCCCACCGATATCCCACCTGTAAGCCAAACCGCAAGCTCCCACTGAACCCACTCCGGAGAATTCTGGGCATAAAGCATGACCCGGTCTCCCCTTTCAAGTCCGAAATCGCGGAGTGCGAGTGCAAATCGAACCACCTGCAGCCAGTAGTGGGAGACCACAATCGGGGTCCAGCCTGCATCATCCCTGAAATGAAGCGCTGGTTGCTGGGGCTGGTCGCGCGCCCAGAGTTTCAATCGATGAAGAAGAGTGGATTGATCCCGCATGCCGACCTACTCCGGCTTCAACCCGCGGAATTCCGAGCGCGCAGCCTCGGCCGAACCAGCGATCGCTCTCACCGTTTCACCATAGATCTTCGAATACCAATAATAATTCCGGCCGATGAGCGTCACATAGTTCCGGGTCTCGGCATAAGGCATAAGGTCCAGAAACAAAAGTCGATTGCGAGTGGGATACCGCTTTTTCCATCGATCCACCACCTCAGCCCCCGCATTGTAGGCAGCCAGCGCGAGTTCCACATCCCCGTCATAACGATCCACCAGCACCTCGAAATACCGGATCCCGAGCCGGATATTGATTTCGGGATTGGTCAGCTGACTTCGCTTTACGGAGCGATCCATGAGCCTTGCTGTTGCGGGCATGAGCTGCATGAGTCCGACAGCACCCACACGTGATCGTGCGTTTTCCTGAAATGCACTCTCCTGACGGATCAATGCTGCCACCAGGAGCGGGTTCACCCGCTTTGCCCCTTCCACAATGTTCTCCAAAAACCTGAGCGGGTAGAAAAGCTTCAGGGTCGAATCAACCACATACTCGGACTGGGTGCGAAACACACTATCGAGCATCCTGAAGAGCGAAAAGGTATCCTTCGATCGATAGGCAAACGTAGAGAGATAGAGCCTGACTCCCGGCTCAAGCTTGAGCAAGTATTCGGGGTTTTTTCGAACGGGTGTCAACAAACGGCGGACCATTGTGGCATCACCCATTTGATCATAGTCTTCAAGCATGCGGATCCACATGTTGAATCCACCCTCGGTTCCAGCCCTGGTTTTCACGATCGGATCGATGGGCTTCAGGAGGTTATCGACCAGGATTGAATCACCATAATTGATGGACAGAGTGTGAAACCCCAAAGGATTCATCCTGAAAAGCTCGTCAAAGCTTGCCAGAAACTCCTCTTTCTTTGATCCAGCCCTTGCACAATACGCACTCCAGTAGTGGGCTCGAGTTGAGTAGTCATTTACTCCCATTCTTGCAAGCCGATTGAACACTTTTTGGGCCTGATCACAGTCCTTCTTTACAATGGAGAGCAAACCAAGGCGGAACCGCGCGAGTTGAACGTACTTGTTTGTGGCGTTTTCAAGATTGCAGGAATCGGCCTTTTCATAGAGATCCAGCACCTGCTCCATCTTGTCATCATCCGGAAAGAACTCCTCGCCCTTCAATCCGAGATACACATAAGCTTCAGGATCGACACACTCTTCCGATTTTACCAGTTGTTTTGCAAGAGTCTCGAGCTCCGGAGTCCAAGAATCGACCTTTTTGAGAGCACGATAGTAATCTCCTTCGATCTGCCCTTCCACCTTGTCAATTTTTCCCTGAAGAAGTCCTCGATAAACAGCTTCGATCACCCTTGAATGTTTCCGCTTAAAATCACGAGTAAGCTTGATCTGGGAATTTCGTTGGGACATCTTGAGTGCGATCTCGGTATCAGACTCATCAAGTTCAATTTCATCCTCGAAAAAGGAATCAGCCCAACCTGA
The DNA here is from genome assembly GCA_018969905.1 of Bdellovibrionales bacterium. Taxonomy (GTDB): domain Bacteria; phylum Bdellovibrionota; class UBA1018; order UBA1018; family CAIMNF01; genus CAIMNF01. Next base: position 20,481 of record JAGWXK010000030.1, on the reverse strand, counting down.
TTTCAGAACATTGCACTCGGGAGCGCCCGCATATCTTTTGGAACAGGTATCAAACGCCTCGGCACCCCTACCCTTGCGCTTTGATTTCTCGATCAGCAGAAGCATCCCCTTTCGCTCCGGGGCAAGTGGTGTTTCCGAGAGATTCTTGTTCATCGCCTCGGACAGGCGCACGCCTTCTCCTTGAGCTACCCTGGAGGCATCAGGTTTTCGAGCAAGAATTTCAGCCGAATAATCGACCGAAGTTTGCGGGGGAAGCTCGGGTGTACTGCAAGCAAACAGCCCCAAAGATGCGATGAATGCTGTTTTCAAAAGCCCCGATTTTCCGTACCCTGTTTGCATGCAGAATTCCCCGTTGTCTTCGATACATCTCCTCTGGATCACGGATCCATGGAGAACTTTGGACCGAGAGCAGGATACCACGCTCCGGCTCGCCCAAGAAGCGGTGAATCTCGGCATAAAAACATACTGGAGCGCTTCGGATCAGATCCTTGATGCCGCGGACGGATTCCTCAAGGTTTTTCCATTCTCGAAAGACGCGCCGTATGAACCGACGGAGGCCATGCGGATTCATCCGTCAAAATTCAACCAAATCCACTACCGCATTGACCCGCCCGTCGATCAACACTACCGGCAATTGCTGGATGACCTTGCGGCTCGGGGCGTGAAATCAAATCAGATTCTGAATCCGCCGGATTTGATTTCATTTCAGAGCGAGAAACTCCCACCGCCCGAACTGTTCCATCTGGCTCCGCGCCATGCGGTGATCTTAAGCGAAGCGGATGCACTTCAGGCTTATTTTTTCGCAAAAAAATGGCCTGCATGGGTGAGCAAACCAATGAACCTCGCTCAAAGCATCGGCGTAAAGCGACGGAACAACCCCAAAACGCTCGAGGAATTTTTATCCCATCTCGAGTCCGACTCGGACCACTACCGGACCCCTGTGCTGATTCAGGAATACCTCCCCGGAATCACCAATGGAGAGGTTCGGATGTGGTTTGCCGGCGGAAGGTTCATCGCAGCACTCAAAAAATATCCGGCCGATGGAGACTTTCGGGTTTTGATTGATCATGGCTCTAGGATCGAAGCCCATCACCCCACTCTTCGCGAACAGGAAATTGCACTTGAAGTGGGGAACTCCCTTCGTCATCAGGGAATCGCGCTTGCGGCGATTGATTTCATCGATGGAAAAATTTCGGACTACAACATCACAAGCCCGGGGCTTCTCGTACAGCTGGAACGAGTTCATGGAGGCAAAAATTTGGCCGCTGAAATCCTGAACGCGATTCTTTAGCCGAGCACGGCTAAAACGACTTCAATCCTGGGACATCAAGCCCCGCGGATTTCGGATCGCGGATCAGGTTCTGGAGTTCCTCGATTTTTGATTCGAGTGACTCAATCCGGTTTTTTGGAATGAGGGATCCCGGGCCGAGGGGCGCTTCGGAGTTTCCGGAGCTGGATGAAGTGGAGAGCTCCTTCATCATTTCTTTCAGGTTTCCCGACTTTCGAAGTTCCGCAATCCGTTTCTTTGCACCCTCGATCGAATAGCGCTCCACGTGAAGAAGATGTTTTACGAGAATCAAGGATTCGATCTGGGACCTGCGATACACGCGTTGTCCATTGGGGCCCTTAACAGGAACAACGAAAGGAAACTGGCCCTCCCAAAAGCGGATCACGTGGGTTTTGAGTTCAAGAATCCTGGCAACATCACCGATTCGGAAAAACGTCCTGTCCGGAATCAATCCGTTCACGCTTATTCCTCGTCCTCGTCATCATCGTCCTTATGATTGCGTCTACGAATCATCTCTTCGGTGATGGCTTTGCCCTTCAGAGTGTCATTCACATCGCTGCGAAGCACCTGGGATGGTTTGAAAGTCAGAACCCGACGCGCGGAAATTTCGATCGCCTGTCCGGTTTGAGGATTTCGTCCGGTACGCGCACGCTTTTCGCGAACCACAAAGTTTCCGAAACCGGAAATCTTGATCTTGTCCCCGTCGGTCAATGCACCCTTGATCGTATCGAAAATCAACTCGACAATATCGGCAGCTTCTTTTTTCGAGAAGCCGATCTTTTCATGAATTGAATCCACCAAATCCGCTTTTGTTAATGCCACAGGTCATCCTCCAAAATTCTTATCGCAAGCTTGCGTGGAACTCGTCTTTCCATTTCTGGACAATCTGCTCCGCACATTGATCGACTTGCTTTTCTTCCAGGCTCTTTGACTCATCCGAAAAGATCACCCGGACTCCGATGCTGATCTTGCCTTCTGGTATATGAGCTCCCTTGTAAGTATCAAAAATCTTTACGACTTTTGCAATGGGCTTCCCCGATTTTAATGCACTTTGTACCAGACTCTCGGAGGCCACCGTATCCTCGACCAGAAGGGCGAAATCCCTCTCCATTGTCGGGAACCCGGACCAGGCTTTAAAGGAGGTCTCTTTCTCCGGAGTCAGGCTCATGACTGGCTCAAGTTCGATCTCCCCCCAGAATACCGGCCTTGCAAGCTTTAGCTCGGACTCGAGTCTTGGGTGAATCCGACCAATGAACCCGACCGGGTCCTTGCCCGCTGTGAGCTGGAGGGTTTGGCCTGGATGATAGAGGTGGCTCTGGGCCCCCAGAATCGTAGAATCGGCAGCTCGGGTTCGAATCCCTTTGGTTTTGAGCTGATCAAAGAGCGACTCGATCACCGCTTTGAGATCAAAGAAGTCCACCTCGCCCCGCTCGGATTTGAGTGCCTGATCAAGCCTCGGCCCCGAAAGCAAAAGTGAGAGCCTGAATTTCTCAACGACTCCGGTTTCAGCGTCACCTTTGGCTTCAATCTGATCGCCCGAAAACGAAAACACAGGTCTTACCTCAAAGAGCCTGACAGCAAGGGGCTCTGATCCGAAGTGATGGCGCTCGTTTTCCTGATAGGCCCTAAGGATTCCCGGCAAAAGGGATGGCACCAGATACCCCTGCTCCTCCGAGAGGGGGTTCAGGATTTTCACACTCGACTTCATTCCAAATTTTGAGAGCCACGCCTCACTCTGAAAGGAATACGTCAGCGCCTCCCTGAGACCAAGACCTGAAAGAGCATCCTTGATCCGGTCCATGGTCACCAGACGATGGCGTTTCGGATCCCCTTTTCTGCCTTTTGGCGCGCCTGTAAGCACAGGAATGGTGGAGGGAATGGCGTCATAGCCGATGGTACGGGCAAGCTCTTCTGCGTAATCCTCTTTGATGGTGAGATCCAGCCGATAGGACGGAGGCGTAAGCCGCAAGCCGTCCTCGCCCATCTGCTCGACACCAATCCCAAGCGACTGAAACACGCCCACCATTTTTTCGCGTGCAATCGAGGTGCCCAGGAATGAATTCAAAAAAGATCCTGAGGTTTCAATCGTCTTTGGTTTGAAACCTGCACGCGAGGGAAGTTCCGCCATCACTTCGCCTGCGGGCTCGCCACTGGCAAGCTTCACCACGAGGTCCATGAGCCTGCCGGTCGCTTCGCGATGACCTCTGGGATCAATGCCCTTCTCGAACCGAAGAGAAGCCTCAGAGCGCCTCGAAAACCGGAAGGCCGCACGGCGAACCAGGGTCGGATTGAACTCCGCGCACTCCAAAAACACGTTCTTCGTTTCCTCGCTTACTTCGGAATTTCCCCCACCCATGACTCCGGCAAGACCAATGGGGCGCTCGCCATCGGTGATGAGGATTTCCTCGCCCGTAAGAGTGATCTCGCCTCCGTCCAAAAGCGGGAGCGTTTCGCAGGACTTTGATTTCCGCACGCGGATCACTTGCCCGCGGATCTTGTCGGCATCATAAATGTGTACCGGGAACCCGTATTCGAACATGAGAAAGTTGCTCACATCGACCAGGTTGTTGATGGATCGCTGGCCGATCGATTCAAGCCGGGTCTTAAGCCATCCAGGCGATGGTCCGACCTTTACGCCGGTCATGTAGGCCCCAAAAAACTGAGGAGCATCCTCGCCCGCATCCAGTTCAATGCGGATTGGTGAACCCTTTCCGGTGAACTCCCGGACTTTTGGAGCTTTTAACGGCAAACCAAGGGCTGCCGCAATTTCGCGCGCGATCCCGCGGTGACTCAAGCAATCCCCGCGATTGGCGGTAAGTTTGATTTCTAAAATCGTGTCATCAAGACCCAGCACATCGGCAAGCTTCCAACCAATTGGAGTTTTCGGCGGAAGAATCAGGATTCCATCGGATTCTTTTTTGAAACCAAGCTCGGCCTCGGAGCAAAGCATGCCCATCGAAACCACTCCGCGGATCTTGCCCTTGTCGATCTTCATGCCGTTTGGCAGATTCGCGCCCACCATCGCCACCGCCACCATGTCGCCCTGCTTGTGGTTCTGTGCTCCACAAACGATGTCAAGGTACTCGGATCCTGCGCCCACGTTTACTTTGCAAAGCGAAAGCCGATCGGCTTCCGGATGCTTGCCTTTTAAAATGATCTGGCCTGTGACCACTTTTTCAAGCCCCTTGCTTTGGGACTCGATGCTCTCGACCTCAAGCCCGCGCGCGGTCAAGACATCCGCAACCTCTTTCGGACTCTTGAACGAACTCAAATCCACCCATTCACCCAGCCAATTGTAGGAAATCTTCATCGTTCTATTCTCTTAGAATTGTTTCAAAAACCGTTCATCGCCCTGGAACATGAGCCTAAGATCCGGAATATCGTGCAGGAGCATTGCGATCCGTTCGACTCCCATCCCGAATGCAAAACCGCTCACTTCCGTTGGCGAGTAGCCTGCAAGCTCAAAGAGCCTTGGATGAACCATGCCGGCGCCCAGGATTTCAAGCCAACCCGTTCCCTTGCACACCTGGCAATGAGGGTTTCGTCCGGCGCAGATCGCACAACTCACATCCACTTCCGCGCCCGGCTCCACGAATGGAAAATAACTTGGCCTAAGACGGATTTTTACCTGCGAGCCGAAGGTTTCTTTTGCGAAGAAATCAAGAACCCCCTTCAAATCCGCCATGGAAACTTCTTTATCGACCCAAAGACCTTCGATCTGATGAAACATCGGAGAATGAGTTGCATCCGAATCGCAACGATAGACCGCGCCCGGGCACAAAATGCGTATGGGCCATTTTTCTTCCCGCATGGTTCGCATCTGCACAGGCGAAGTCTGGGATCTCAGCACCACTCCAGGCCCTAGAAAAAACGTATCCTGCATGTCGCGCGCGGGATGATCCTTTGGAATGTTCACCGCTTCAAAATTCATGAAGTCGGTTTCGACTTCAGGCCCCGTGGTCACATCAAAACCGATGCGCCCCAGCGTCTCAGAAATCTTTCGAATGGTTTTTGTGATGGGATGAAGCGCGCCCAGGTGAACTTTGCGTGCAGGGAGCGTGACATCGATGCGCGTTTTTTTCAAGTCCGCTTCGATTTTTTGCGATTCGAGATCTGTCTTTTTCGACTCGATCGCAGACTCGATTCGCGCCTTCCATTCATTGGCAAGCGCACCCAGTTTTGGCCGCTCTTCCGCGGGAACTTGGCCCAATTGTTTTAGTGCCTCACTCAGCGTGCCCTTTTTTCCAAGAACAGACACGCGGAAGCCATCGAGTTGCTCAAGACTACTCGCCTCAAGGATCTGATTTAATGCGGTTTTACCCTTTTCTTCGATCTCGGAATGGACGCTCATGATGGGCCACAAAATAACAAAGGCCCCCTCTAATGAGAAGGAGCCTTTGCAAAAAAATCAAATATTTCAGGACCTAAGCCGCTTTCGCGGACATTCTTTAGATCGCTGGAGCGAAGCTACGAACCTTGCTTACCAAGGCTTCGAATGCTTTTGGATCGTGAATTGCGATCTCAGAAAGCATCTTGCGGTTCAGAACCACTTGCGCCTTTTTGAGTGCCGCAATCAAACGGCTGTAGCTGATGTCGCTTGAGTACGCAGCAGCAGACATACGGGCAATCCAGAGTCCACGAAAGTCACGCTTCTTTACGCGACGATCGCGGAAGGCATACACGCCAGCACGATCAATGGCTTCGGATGTTCTGCGGATCTGGCTTCCCAATCCGAGTACGAAACCTTCTGCTTTATTGCGAAGTTTATTGTGACGACGACGACGTTTAAATCCACGTTTTGCGCGAGGCATGATTTACTCCTTGAACTTTCTTCCCTTAATTCTCAATTCTTTCTTATTTAAAGCCTGACGCTCATTCGCCGTACGGCATGCACTTGCGCACGTGGCGGGCATCACCGTCGGTCATGTATCCATCCGCACGGATCCCAAGCATTTTAACGTTGGACTTCTTGCTGAGCAGGTGGCGGCGACCTGCGTGTCCGAATTTTACTTTTCCAGTCGCAGAGAAGCTGAAACGCTTGGCAGCTGCTTTTTTTGTTTTCAATTTCATAGAGGGGTAGAGCCTACTTGAAATCCTTGGATTGTTCAAGGCTGAAATTTCAGGAAAGAATTTGTCGCAAAAGGGCCCGCGCGGAATGGGAAAGCACCACTCTGTAGGATTCGCCAAGCAGTACCGATGGAACCACCACGAGCGCAAGCACCCAGTACAAAAGGGCGATCCAGGCTTGAGTGAGGAGTCTTGCAAACAACGTATTTACTTTACCAAGCCTCCACGCCCGGAATCCCCAAAGCACCAGAATCAGCACTGCCTCGTATGCAAGGAGAGTGCTCCCCTTGCCACTATCGAGCAGCTTTCCGAACGAAGAGGTGAACTCCTGGTCCTGAACCAGGGTTCCCCCCACTTTTGCAACAGGATGATCCATGAAGTGTTCGATCGCTTCGATCTTTGCCTTAAGCTCAGGGCTCTGAGCCTTCAGGAACGTGGTGATCTCGGAAGTCGTCTGCTTCGCGGCATCCGTTGCGCTCATCTGCGGAGAGGTCATTTCTTCTTGAACTGCGGATTAGGAGCCAGGATCATCATGAGTTTTTTGCCTTCAAGCTTTGGAGCAAGCTCGACGATCGCAGCTTCCCCCACCCGCTCAATCACATCCTTGCACATCTTAAAGCCCGGCTCGGTGTGGGCGATTTCACGGCCACGGAAGAGAATCGTGAATTTAACTTTATCGCCCTCATCAATAAATTCCTGGGCGTTTTTGATTTTATAAGAAAGATCATGCTCATCGGTGTTCGGGCGAAGCTGCACTTCCTTAACCTTCACCACCACCTGGTTTTTGCGGGCTTGCGCCTCTTTCTTTTTCTTTTCGTATTTGAATTTTCCGTAGTCGCAGATCTTGCACACCGGTGGACTTGCGGTGGCTGCAACTTCCATCAAATCAAGGCCTTTATCGCGGGCCATTTGCAAAGCTTGCTGAGTGGGAACAATGCCGACCTGCTCGCCGTTTTCATCAATCAGTCGGACTTGCGGCACACGAATCCGCTCGTTCAAGCGAACATCGTCTTTGTCATCTTTATTGAAGTTACGATCCCGTGGCGGATAGGGTCTTGAGCTTGGGGATCTGGGTTGGAAGGTGGAGGGACGAGAAGAGGGAGTGGTCCCGGAGGTGTTCGGAGTAATGATTCCGCCCGACGGAGGGGCAGCGTTATTGGTTTTAAATGCCATTTGAGTGTTTCTAGTTTCCTTTCAGGCGGGCAAAAATTCCCGCATTTTCCTAGATTTACCGAGCTTCCGAGGTGGTGTCAAGGGAGGAGTACTTCTGCGGGAATTCAGGATGAATTACCAAGCAGCCTATGAATCTTCCCTATTTCATGCCTCATGTTCACTCTGGTTTTGCTGATTTGGCGGCCCCTTCGGCTCTTGATTTATCTTCAGAGTAGGTGGATGTCTTGGTCGTAATACAGTTCCTGCAAAGAAGGAATGTATCCGGATCACTAGTTTTACAACCGTTAAGGGCCTTGAGACCATTCTCAGACGCGGTTTTCACGTCTGTTGTAATTGCATAGCTAACCTGCAGAGCCTTTAGAACATCATCAATATTGGTTGAGCATTTAGATTCATCCAAAGCCAATTCACAATTGCCTTCACACGCCCCATTCCCCACATTGTCAGAATCGTCCTTCAAGCACGAAGTCAGAAGCTCCTGAATTTCTTTTGATTTGTCCTTGAAGTCTTTGAGCTCGTCCCTCACTTCCTTCTTGTTTTCTTGGATCTTCATCATTGCGTCGGCAACGACTTTTCCCATTCCGTCATCGGCAAAGTTGATCATGCCCCCCGGCATCATCTTTCCAGAAAGCACCTTTGCCAGGTCTGAGGGATCCTGATAGGGCCCCGGGCCAGTAGGAGGAGGGCCAGGAGTTGGCTCCATGGCTTTCAGCGGCTCCACCCCCTCCACCATCTTCGGACTAGCATTTGCTTCCACTCCCAGGCGGTTCGCAAGCCCCGCCACCACTCCGAATTGAGAGGCAACCTGACCCTGAAGCCCCTTCAGGAGATTGGCAAGGCTCAGCACGCTCTGATCCATCGTTGCCCTTGCTTTGATGGCAAAATCGGTTTGGATTCTTCGCCCCTCCTGAACCTGCCCTTTTTTGACCTTCCTTGACTGGTTCAAAACGGTTACGCAGCCGTCAATCCCTTTGCAAGGCGCGGCCAGGGGCTGTCCCTTAGCGTTTCGAATCACCGTAGCCGAGGCTCCGGTGCCCTCAAGCAATCCATTGGTATTATCCGAGATTTGTTTGTAGCAATCGAGCATTTTTGTGGGAACAATCTTGGTACAACTGGAGGTATCAAGAGCCACTGCCTGACCGCCCAAGACCGCCATTGCATCCGCATAGTTTTTTTTCAGCTCCCCAAGCCCCTTCTGAAGTCTTCCACTCAATTCGGAGCTTGTTTTGTTGTTTTCATATTTCTTCACCCGATATTCTGATTTCGAATTCCGGATCTGGTTTTTTCTCCAGGTGTTTCCCTCTGAAAAACAAAACGAGGCGACTTTCTTGATTTCCCTCTCAAGATTCCTGATTCCGGTTTGCGCGGAAAGCTGTTCAATCGCCTGGCCAAACCTGTTCTTCAACCCGCTCCAATCCGAAACCTGTGGAATCAGAGTCTCTCCCTGCCCCCCCGAAGGCGCCATGCTTTGCTTAATGGCCTCAGAGAGCCTCTCAAACTGAAGCTTCCTGCGTCGGGCTTCCTCTCTGAACCTTTGGTTGTCGATGACTCCATTTGATGTTTTATACGCTGACTGCTCAACCGTGGTTGCCAGGCTCTCCAAAGGACTGCACGCGTAATCCTCGTTCACAGCAACCCCGTTCGCCAACACGGGGGCTCCTTTTTCATCTTTCACAGGTCTCGTGCAGAGTCCCCCGCCTCCGGCCCCCCCCATGGTCACACCACTATTCATGCATTCGAAGGCAGCCTTTACTCGACCAATCTCAAGCGACTGGTCATTGGCCTCGATGTCCAGATTCAGCTTCTCTACCTCTGCCTTGAAACTGGCCGCATCCACCTCCCTTTGGCCCTTTGCCTCATTCAATTCTCGCTGAATCGCCAAGAGCCCCCCAAACTGATTGCTCACATTCTTGTCCCCGACCATGCTGAAGAGCGGGTCTTCATCCGGATCCTTTGCACCGAGTGCCACGCTGATATCCACCCACTGCTGGAAAAGCTCCTGATTGGTCTGTGTCATTTTCTCAAATGCGGCTCTGTGTTGATTCAAGACATTCTGCAATTGAAGACCCGCCTCTGAAACCGCAGCAGACAAGGCCTTCTGCTGACATTGGTAGAGTTCTTGAGCAACCCTAAGATCGAGTTCTTCCTGATTGGCGCAGGCGTTCATTTTGAAGTTTTGAAACGCACGGTAAATTCCCACTTTCCGGGTGGCGAGTGCGATTCGCGCGAACCCGGCATCCTTCTGATCCTTGTTGTATTTCCCGGATGCGTTCGGAACACCGAAAAAATCAACACAACCTGTAGCATCCTCCTCAGGCGGAGGACAGTCCAGAAGACAATTCGCCTGACTCTTGGTTAACTCCGAAATCAGGGGAGAAGCACTTGGCTCGGTTTTCACTCCGGAGACCTTTTTTGTGTCAATTTTTGCCTTCAACAACTGGTCGTAGCAGGTGCCGGATGGTTTCGTGCCCGAAACCGAGGATAACAAATTCTTTCCCGCATCCTTGCGTGTATCCTTCGATGTGAGTCCCGCCAAATCACCCAAGGCTCCGGTCTTCTCGAAAAAAGCCCCGACTCTGCTAATCTTACTCTTTTGCGCACAAGCCAGCATCGCTGCCTGTACATTTGTCGCAATCAACTGCATTTGCATCAATGCGGGATCTACTCCCGGAAACCCGAAGTTACCCAAAGGCGGGGTTACCGCATCCCCAAACGTCTTCGGAACCGGGCCAAGTCCCGGGTTCACTACCGCAAGAACTGCGAGGATTCTGGCCACTACCCAACTTTTTTTCATGCAAGTCCCCTTGGCTTCCGCCTTTTTTGATTTTATGTAATTTTTACACAAAGTTACAATTAAAAACAGCCGAAGACCCAGAATCCAATCGCCAACCCTGCATGATTCCATTTTTTTCATTGCATACCGACATGGAAAAATCGGGAATCAGGGGTAAATGGACTTGATTCCGCCGTCCGATTTGTGTACACCCTTTCTGATCCCAATAATTTGATCGCAGACGGGCGGGTTCAGATTGATCCCGCTTTTTTTTTAGCCTGCACCGGCAATTGGGTGACGGTGAGAGAAGATGACGGAAAATCTGTCCACAACAATCAAAAGCATGCCTCAAGGACATCCCCCAGTGTCCGAAGGCGGGCTCACGCCTGAGGCTCGGCTCACCGCATTTCTCGAGGAGCGACTCCAAACGCTCGGCTATGAGCTTGTAGCAATCGACCTTTTGAATCACCGCGAAAAAAAACTCTGCATTTACATCGATCTTTTGTCCGAGTCACAGACGGATGGCGTGACGATCGAGGATTGCGTTCGCGTGACCCGTGAACTTGATGAGCCACTTGAGCGCGAACCAAGCATTGGCGAGATTTTCAGGGGTGCCTATGAACTCGAGGTATCTTCACCCGGGATCGACCGCCCTCTTCGAAAACCCACTGACTTTTCAAAATACGCGGGGGAGATCGCACGGATCCATACCATCCGCCCGCTTACAGGCGAGGAAACCGGCGCTCCTGCTTATTCGGAAAAAAACCCGAAACAGAAAAATTTTTATGGAATTCTGCGTGGTTTTGACCAAGGCACTCTCTCCATCCGGATCGGTCTGATCGCCGAGGATGGAACGCGCGGAAAACCTGGAAAAAAGAAAGAACCAAAACCCGAAACCCCGATTCTGATTCCTCAGGCACTTGTGTCCAAGGCGAATCTCGAGCGGGAAGTCAAAGGACTTTGATCCGAAGGAAGCAAAAAGGAGTAGACCATGAACCTGAGTGAATTGAGCCGAGTCATTGAATCTGTGGGCCGCGACCGCGGAATCAAGCGCGAAATCATCGTAAGCGCCATTGAGCAGGCCATCCTTGCCGCAGCCCAGAAGAAATACGGTCCTCACGCGATTCTCGAGGCCCACTACAACGACGAAAACGGGGATGTGGATCTCTACCTCTTCAAAAAAGTGGTCGACAGCGATGACGACATGCTAGAGGAATCCGAGGAAATCAAGGTTCAGGATGCGCTCGAACTCGATCCCCAGGCCCAGATCGGCGATGAACTCGGGGTGAAGGTTGAAACCCCGAGCTTCGGACGAGTGGATGCCCAGACCGCAAAACAGATCATCTTTCAAAAGGTCCGCGACGCGGAACGCGACATCATCTTCAACGAATACATGCCGCTCAAAGGAGAGATTCTTTCGGGGATTGCACGCCGGATGGAACGCGGAAATCTGGTGATCGATCTTGGAAAGACCGATGCGTACCTCCCGAAGAATGAAATCATCCCGGGCGAAAACTACAAGCCGGGCGACCGAGTTCAGGCGATCCTGATCGATGTGGCGACGACCACCAAGGGTCCTGCACTCTACATCAGCCGCACGAGCCCCAAATACCTCATGAAGTTGTTCGAGCAGGAAGTTCCTGAAATCCGCGATGGCATCATCGAGATCAAGCAATGCTCCCGCGAGCCAGGGTCCCGCGCCAAAATGGCCGTGGTTTCCAAGGATCGGGACATCGATCCGGTCGGCGCCTGCGTCGGGATGAAGGGAGTTCGCGTTCAACAGGTCATCCAGGAACTTAAGGGCGAGAAGATCGACATCATTCCTTGGTCGGACAACCCGATGGTATTCGCGCGCTCCGCTCTTTCTCCGGCCGAGATCTCATCGATCCGGATTGATGAGCGCAACAAATCGATGGAAATCATGGTGGAGGACACCCAGTTGTCGCTTGCGATCGGAAAGCGCGGACAAAACGTACGTCTTGCAGCCCAGATCACCGGCTGGAAACTCGACATCATCTCGAAAACCAAGCTTCAAAAGCGCATCCAGGATGCCATTACAAACCTGATGCTGATCGAAGGTGTGAGCGAAACCCAGGCCCGCGCACTGGCGCAGGTTGGGGTTCTCAACATTCGCCAACTCGCAGAAACCACAATCGAGAGCATCTTGCGGGTTCCCGGTTTTGAAGAGCGTGAAGTGGCTGAGCGCTACAAGGCAAAAGCCCAGGCGCTTGTCGATGAGGGCGCAAGCTTTGTGAACGGGGTGCAGTCCACTGTGAACACAATCACTCCGGACAATGATGCGAAATCGGTTGCATCCGAAAAACTCAAGGAAATGATTCAACAAGCTGAAGGTGCTTCAGCCGGAGGAACCGCTGAATGACGGATCGCGAACCGTTGAAGGTATACGAATTGGCCAAGGAGCTTGGGATTGACTCGATCTCCCTTGTCGACAAGCTGAAGGGACTCGACATCAATGTGAAGAACCACATGAGCGAGCTGACCGACGGTGATGCCGAGAAAGCCAGAAATGTCCTGAAGGTGGGAACCACCACTGTTGGAGCGGAAACCGCATCCGGAGGAACCAAAAAAACGGTGACGCGTAAGGCTTCAGGAGCGGGGGCAACTGCCGCGACCAAAACTCCAACCAAAACAGTGACCAAGACCTCGAGCAAGCCTGCTGCGAAAGCGGCAGCTCCCTTGCCCGAGGCCGCCGCTGCCCCTTCTGCAACTCCAGCGGCAAAACCGGTACGAAAGCGAACCACGGCAACAACTGCCGCCAAGGATTCCGCATCGGCGACGCCTGCGGCAAGTCCCTCCTCTGCCGCACCGACCGCAGGCGCTGAAACTTCTTCCAGCAGCTCTACTGTGATCCGACGTCGCGTTCTTTCCGATGGTGCGACCCAGACGGTGACCTCGACCATTTCAACTGTGACCGGAACCGAAAAAGAGGCGAAAGCTCCGGAAGCGCCGCAGACTTTGGAAACAGCTCCCGAAGTTCTCGAAGAGATTGTGACTCCCCCAACTGCAACCGAGACTCTCGCGCCTCCTCCCGCAGTACCTGCTGAACCGGAAGCACCGAAGCCGTCCATCAAGACATCTTCAGACGGAAATCGTGTGGAAACAGTTCGAACCGAAGTAAAAACCGAAGGTGGAAAAACCACTACTTCGGTCATTCGCCGTACCGAAACGACGCTTACCACCTATAGTCTTAAGGACTCTCTTGGCAAGCGCCCGGGCGGACTCCGCATCATCGAGCAAGCCAAACCAGAACCTGCAAAATCTGCTGGCGACAAGGCGGGCGCTGCCGGCGCAACGGCAGCCAAAGGAAGTTTCAAATCCGACCGCGATGGCTTCAAGTTCGCGCGCGTGGACAAGGAAAACCTCGACCGCATGGCCGAGGAAGAAGCCCGCAAACGCGGCCCCAAGGCATTTGATGCCGTGATCAAACCAGAAGACGTCAAGTTTTCCGATTATCGGAAAAAAGAGATGATCTTCATCCCGAAAAAGAAGAAGGCTCCGGTGGGTAAAGACGTGAAAAAGACCGAAATCACCGTGGCTGCGGCCCATAAGCGCGTCGTAGAGATGGGCGATACGATCAAGGTATCCGATTTCGCCCAACAGATGAGTGTTAAATCAGGCGATGTCATCAAGAAACTCATGAGCATGGGGACGATGGCGACCATGAATCAATCGATTGATTTTGATACCGCTTCCATCATTGCCCAGGAATTCCAGTTCGAAGTGAAGAACATCGCATTCCGCGAAGACGAAGTTTTGGAAACCACCGAGGAAAAGGCGGAAGATTTGCTCCCGCGTCCTCCGGTCGTCACCATCATGGGGCATGTCGATCACGGAAAGACCACTCTCCTCGACTCCATCCGCGAAGCCAATGTAGCAGCCGGCGAAGCAGGCGGAATCACGCAGCACATCGGTGCGTACACCATTGAAAAAGACGGAAAACTGATCACTTTCATCGATACTCCGGGCCACGAAGCCTTCACCAGCATGCGGGCGCGGGGTGCGAACGTAACCGACATCGTGATTCTGGTTGTTTCTGCGGATGATGGCGTGATGCCGCAGACCCGCGAGGCGCTCTCGCACGCGAAGGCCGCTGAGGTTCCGATCATCGTAGCCGTAAACAAGATCGACAAACCGGGCGCAAATCCCGAGAAGATCAAACAAGCCCTTGCGGAACTCGACCTTCTGGCCGAGGACTGGGGCGGGGAAACCATCTACGTTCCGGTTTCAGCCCTGAAAAAGACCAACATCGACAAATTGCTCGAGAGCATTCTCCTTGTGGCCGAAGTCCAGGACCTGAAAGCGTCCCAAAAAGGACTCATGCGCGGAGTCGTGCTTGAGTCGCGCGTCGAAAAAGGCCGGGGTCCGGTTGCCAGCGTGCTGGTGAACCGCGGGATCCTCAAGATCGGAGACCTCGTGGTCAGCGGTACCCAGTGGGGCCGCGTGAAAGCCATGACAAATCACTTGGGTGAATCCGTAAAAGAGGTTGCCCCAGGCATGGCAGCTGAACTTCTGGGATTGGACGGAGTGCCCAATGCAGGCGAGCCGATTGACTCGGTAAAGGATGAAAAAGCGGCGACCACTCTGGTGGATCACCGTACGGCTCAAGCCCGCGACAAAAAGCAGATGAGCTCGAAGGCCTCGATGGAAGATCTTTTCGCGCGTGCGCAAGCAGGTGAGCTGAAAGAACTTCGCGTGGTGCTCAAGGCCGATGTGTTCGGCTCTGTGGAAGCAGTGAAGGAATCCCTGATCAAGCAATCCACCGACAAAGTAAAAGTGAAAGTGATTCATTCGGCTGCCGGAGGGATCACCGAGAGCGATGTGATGCTGGCCAATGCATCAAACGCCATCATCATCGGCTTCAATGTGCGTCCTGAGACCAAGGCCCGCTCTTTGGCCGAGGCCGAGCATATTGAAATCAAATGCTACAACATCATCTATGAACTCATTGACGATGTGAAACTTGCGATGGCAGGGCTTCTCGACAAGAAACGCGTGGAAACCTATCTGGGCCGCGCGGAAGTGCGCCAGACCTTCTCGATTCCGAAAGCCGGAACGGTTGCAGGTTGCTTTGTCATCGACGGAAAGCTCGTGCGAAACGCACAAGTGCGCCTCCTTCGTGACAGCCGGATCATCTTTGATGGCAAGCTGAACTCGCTCAAGCGCTTCAAGGACGATGCAAAAGAAGTCAATCAAGGCTACGAGTGCGGTATGGGAATCGACGGGTACAATGACATCAAGGTCGGAGACCTCATCGAAGCCTACCAAATCGACATGGTTGCCCAGGAACTTTAAGGAAAAGGCAAAGACAAGGGCAAAGCCATGGACGCCATTCGAATTCAACGCATTCAATCGGTCATGAAGGATGAGCTCAATGTTCTCATCAATCGAGACCTGAAGGATCCGCGCATTCCGTCGGTGACGGTGACGAAGGTCGAAATGACCCGGGATGCAAAGCAAGCTACGGTGTTCATCTCGATTCTGTCTCTCGACCAGACCGCAACAGACCCTGAACTCATGGAGCATTGTCTCGATAGCTTGACCCGGGCAAAGGGCCACATCAAGCGCACCCTCTCGAAGGCCATTCAGCTCAGGTTCATGCCGGAACTTTTGTTTCGGGAAGACAAGGGCCTCGAAAACACGCTTCGGGTTCATGAGCTTTTGAAACAGATCTCGGAAGAAAAAAAGCCTACCTGATGAAGGCCTCCCCTTTCCCGGCATCGGGGGCGTTCGTGATTGACAAGCCCGAAGGTCTTTCCTCAAGCCAGGCTGTGACCCGCCTGAAGTGGGCGCTCATCAACCACAAGATTGCCGGGAAATCGCTAAAAATCGGGCATGGTGGAACGCTCGATCCTTTTGCCACAGGTGTCCTCGTGGTGCTGTTCGGTGAGGCCACCAAACTTGCGGATTGTTATCTCCATTCGAAAAAAACCTATACAGGGACGATCCGGCTGGGCATCACAACTGACTCGGGGGACCTTACGGGCGAAAAAACCGCCGAACGCCCGGTACCTCCCCTTTCGCTGGCGCAATGGCAGCAACTTGCAAACCAGTTTGTGGACGAGCCCTATTTTCAAACTCCTCCCATGCATTCCGCAAAAAAGAAGGATGGGGTGGCGCTCTACGAGCTTGCGAGGAGGGGCGTTGAGATTGAGCGGGAGCCGATCCGGAAAACCATTCACTCTTTCACGCTCTCGAATCTGCACCCCGACACGATCGCCTTTGAAGTGACCTGCGAGAGCGGCACCTATGTGCGCGTGCTGGCCTACGATCTTGCAAAAAGTGCGGGCACGCTCGCGCACCTCACCACGCTTCGGAGAACCGCATCGAGCGATCGAAGCATCGCGGAAAGTCTTCCTCTGGATCAAACAATTGAGGCCCTTGAAAAACATCCTGAATCACTCCCGAACCTGATTCCACTGGAGCAACTTGCCACCCATGTTCCAGAAATCAAAATCGACTCCCTTCGTGCCTCCCGCATTCGTGCCGGCCGGGTGGAGGCCATTCAGGAGTTCCTGGAGCATCCAAACAGGCCAGGCCTCGAGGGGCGATATGTCCTGATTCGAGATGACTCATCTCTCATTGCCCTTCTCGAACGCCCAGCCCCCCAAGGGCCCTCCCGGCTTCAGAGGGTATTCAACCCGCAAAAGCCGGGAGTATGAGACCTTCGATGAATGTCTACTACTCTGACCACTACACACTGCCCCTTCCTCCCGGTCATCGGTTTCCGATCGAAAAATACCGGATGCTCCGGGACCTTTTGCTCACAGAGAACATCATCCACTCCTCCGACCTGAAAGAAAGCCCGCTTGCTTCGCCCGAGCTTCTCGCTCTTGCCCACACGGCCGAATACATCGAGGGCATGCGAACGGGATCGGTCGATGAACAAATCCTGAAACGCCTCGGGTTTCCGTGGAGCCTTGGCCTCTATGATCGTTCTTGCGCCTCAGTGGGCGGGGCCATTGCTGCCATGCGGGATGCGCTCAAGGACGGGATCGCAGGAAACCTTGCGGGTGGCACCCATCATTCGCATGCCGATCGGGGTGAAGGATATTGCGTCTTCAATGACATCGCGGTCGCAACCCGACTCATGAAACGTGAAGGGCTCGCAAAGCGGATTGCCATCATTGATCTCGATGTTCACCAGGGAAACGGAAACTCAAGCATCTTGAGACAGGATGAGGGCGTCTTCATCTTCAGCATGCACGGAGAAAAGAATTATCCCTTCATCAAAGTGCCCTCCCACCTCGACATCGCCCTTCCTGATGGAACCGGGGATGAGGTTTACCTTGAGCACCTTCAGGACGGAATGATTGAGGTTCGCCGTTTTGACCCGGATTATATTTTTTATCAAATGGGGGTCGATCCCCTGAAAGAGGACACGCTCGGAAAACTCGATCTTAGCCTTGAGGGCCTGATGCGGCGGGATGAGCTCGTTCTTTCTTACGCCAAGCGATCCGGGATTCCGGTTTCGCTTGCGCTCGGAGGTGGATACGCAAAGCCCATTGAACTGAGCGTAAGAGCTTATGCAAATACGTATCGTGTGGCCAAGCGGGTCTTCTCAATCACATCTGTGTCGGGCTAAACACAGATTGTTCTCCCCCCATCACCGGTTTAAACTTAAATTCATGTCCCACCTCCCCAAAATCATCCGAGGATCCATCCTCATTGTGATCGTCCAGATCTTGTCCACCTCCACCACCCTTGCCGGGGAGCGGACCTTTGGCGATTGCATTCTTGATCCCGGAGCTGCCGGGCTTCAGGAACAGTGGAAGATCTTTTTTGAACAAAGAAAAAAGCGGGCGCAAGTCACCGCGAAAGTCCTGGCAAAGCGGCTCCCGATGCCGGAATCCGCCCGGGAAATCATCGAAGCGGTGCTTTCGATCGAGCCCCTTCTGAATGTGATTCGCAGGATCGAGGTTCGATTCTTGAAGAAGGCCTTCCAGGACAAACACTTCAACCTGTTGATCTCGGATCCTGAGTTCATGGAACGGATTCGAAACGGAAGTGCTCAGGAGCAAATCCGGAACTCGGATCTTGAGTTCAAGGACGACCCCGAATTCTTGGCCCTTCTCTCAGAAGTGGAATCCGAACTCTCAAAACCCGGAATCCCCGAGTCGATTGGGATTTTCCGGAAAAACGATCTTGGCATATTGGACCCCACCTATCGAAAGAGCGCTCTTTTGTCGCTGCAATTTCTGAAAAAACAGGGAGCAACCCTCGAAAGGATCCGTTCCTGGCAAAGCGCCCCTCCTCTTCTTGCAGAAGTTCCGCTTCCGCCTGCATCCCTCGGGGTCTTTGCCACACGCTACCGCTTGATCCTGGCCCGTTCGGTGACGGATTTCATCGAGGACTTCAAGCCTGAATTCGAGGACGCAAAACCCATCCTGAAGCGGATTACCCCCGAGGCTTGGAATCTGATCCGGAACTCCGAACCTCCCACCGAAGCAAATGCATTTGATCAGCACATTCTCGCGCCGGCACTCCTGCATCGGGATGCGCATCGGGCCTATGAGTATTCACCCGATCAGTACGGTGCGATTGATGGAGTCGCGCGCACTCTTTGGGGAGAGGCGAGCAGCTGCCAGTTGCAGGGCTACAGCCAATTCGAGGCGATCTCAAAGATCATTGCCGATCGGGCTCTTTCCATTGAGCGGGCAAAAGAAGAGACAAAACGACTTCAAACCAAAAAGGCCGAGGTTCGTGAAAAAAACTGGATGCGATTCTTGCGGAACTGGGTCGGCATCAAACGATCCTCGGGCGAACTCCAATCGGATCCAGGCGCAAGCCTGAGAGGCATGGCTGATTTTGGTCGCAAGGACATGGAGGCGCTCGATGAAGCGGCCCAAGTGGTTTCAAGAAAAGGTCAATTCTCGGTCTGGAACTCTTTTAGCCTAAAAACCTTCAAGTTCGTCTCGAACCACCGGAACATCCCGAATGCCGAGTACCGGATCCAGGGCCCTCAATCCAGCCGCGATGACCAGGCCTTGACCCGGATTCTCTGCCCGGAATTTCAAACCGAAGCCCAGAAAAAACTCTGGGCTCTTGCGGAATCCCTGGCGCGCGAACTTGTTCTGAACCGAAAAACCCTTTCCTCCGAATTTCAATGGCCCACCAAGGACCAAATCCTCTTCTACACTCATGAAGCAGAACTCCCCTTTGCGCGCGAAGTGAAAGTCGGTTCCTTGCTTCAAAAGAATTCAAGGCTCAAGATCAACGGCAAGGGCCGGGGCCCATGCAATCGATTCAGGCTTTTCAGCCCGAAGGGGGGCCAACGTTTTTAGAGAATTCCCGTTTCAAAGCCAACGCTTTTTCTTGAACCAAATCCAAATCCAAAAGGACGTAAAGGCCATCAAGCCAAGGGATCCAGGGTATCCCCAGGCCCATTCCAGTTCCGGCATGTGCTTGAAGTTCATTCCGTAAATTCCGGCGATCAGGGTGAGCGGAAAAAAGAAGGCGGAAAAGATCGCAAGAACCTTCATGACTTCGTTGCTTCGCTGGCTTTCAAGCGAATGATGAATACTCAGCAACTGATTCAGCCCTTCCACCAAATCCTCGGAATATTGAAGGGTGTTCTCAAGATCGTCCCGAAGGTCAGATGCGTAGATCCTTGAGCTTGCGATCGCATCGCGAGTGAGCCTATCCACCGCTTCTCCGCTCATCCGAAGAATTCGCCTGCAAACCGCAGCCCTTCTCTTCAACTGATAGAGATTTCGAATGTCATACTTCCGGGGTCGCAGATCCAGAATCGCAAGCTCCAACTCATCCCGCTGGGTCTCAGATCTTTCGAACTCACGATCAAAGGTCTCAAAGCCCTCGCTCAGCAGGTCATACAGCAAATGATCCCGAGGGCTTCCGCGATAACTGGAAAGGCGGGCACTCCATTTCGTCTTGAGTTGCTCCAGAAATCCGATTTCCTTGCGATGAACGGTCAGAATGAAATTCTCTCCGAAAAAGATCGCCATCTTCCGGGTGAGTTCAAGAATCGTACAAGCATCGGGTTCCGCATCCTCTTGCACCACACGAACCATCAGAAACGAATAACCCCGGCTGAAGTCACTTGCGGACTCGTATTTCGGAAGATGAAAGGGCTCCAGACAGTCCTGAATCTGGGTTGCATGAAGCGAGAATTCACGTGCGAGATCGGAGAGCTCCCCCGGCA
>JAGWXK010000029.1 GCA_018969905.1 Bdellovibrionales bacterium | reverse complement strand
TATTCTTATCCATACCGCTGCGCTTATAAGAACGAGAAAACCTGGTGCGAGAACAACTGCGTTTGCGGAAAGAAACTTGAGGATGATTGGTTCACATCCCACTTTTCGCCCGATGAAGTGGCTGCGATTTTTGTCGAGCCGATTCAGGGCGAAGGCGGCTACATCATGCCGTCACTTAAGTTCCTGCGCGACCTTCGCGCAATCTGTGACAAGCACGGGATCGTTTTGGTGTTTGATGAAGTTCAATCCGGCATTGGTCGCACTGGCGACATGTTTGCCGCAGAAACCCTTGGTATCACTCCCGATGTGATTTTGTCTGCCAAGGGAATCGCATCCGGCATGCCGATCGGTGCAATCATCGCAAAAACCTCAAAGATGACCTGGGGCCGCGGCACCCATGGCTCAACCTACGGCGGAAACCCCGTGTGTTGTGCGGCAGCGAATGCCACACTTGAAATCATCGGAGGAATGCTCCCCCAGATCAAAAAGACCGGCGCGTTTTTCATGGAAGAGCTAAAGAAACTCCAGAAGAAGCACCCGTTCATCGGCGACATCCGGGGCGTGGGGCTCATGATCGGTGCCGAATTCGTCCAGAAAGACGGATCTCCTGCCACCGAATACGTCGGAAAACTCGAACAACTGGCGTTCCGAAAGGGGCTTCTCCTTTTGTCCTGCGGAAAATCCACCATTCGTTTTGCGCCTCCTCTCATCATCACCGAAAACGATGTGAAAGTAGGCCTTGAGATTCTCGATCAGTGTTTGACGGAACTGGGTCATGCGTAAGCCAAAGCTTGCTCCCAATAAACTAGTCAATTTGCGAGAGGCAATCGCAGATGCGGTGAAACCGGGCTGCGATCTGTATCTTGAGGGCTTCACCCACCTGATTTCCTTTGCGGCAGGACACGAGATCATCCGGCAGGGAATCAAGGATCTGACTGCGATCAGGCTTACTCCGGATCTCGTTTATGACCAACTGATTGAGGCAGGCCTTGTGAAGAAGCTCGTATTCTCGTGGGCGGGAAACCCAGGGGTTGGTTCACTCCACGCGCTCAGACGCAGGTCCCAAAAGGATTCTGCATCGAAGATCGAACTTGAAGAGTATTCGCACTTTGGAATGGTGGCACGCTCGCTTGCAGGAAGCTCGGGCCTTCCCTTTTGGCCGCTTAAGAACTTCGAGGGCACCCACATCGAGGAATCAAACCCCAAGATCAAGTCGATCACCTGCCCGTACACTGGCAATCGCCTGGCCACGGTGCCAGCGCTCAATCCGGATGTTGCTGTGATTCACGTGCAGCGCGCGGATCGCGAAGGCAACTCCCAAGTTTGGGGCCTCATGGGCACGCAAAAAGAAATCGCCTTTGCTTCAAAGCGGGTCATCATCGTGGCAGAAGAAATCGTCGACACTTCTCTCATCCGGCGCGATCCGAACCGCACGCTGATCCCCGGGATTCTGGTCGATCACGTCGTGCATGAGCCTTGGGGCTGTCACCCGTCGTATGCGCAAGGGTACTATGATCGTGACAATGACTTCTATGTGAAGTGGGAAGAGATTTCGCGGGACCCTAAGACCTATCAGGACTACTTAAACGAGTTTGTCTATGGAGTAAAAGATCGCCAAGGATACCTTGCAAAAGTCGGCCGCGGGCTCATCGATCGCCTCACTGCAAAGCCACGGAAGTGCGAAGGAGTGGATTATGGCTACTGAACTGAAACCCTCCGAGCGCATGGCCCTTCGTGCGTCCCAGGAACTCAAGAACCGCGAAGTGGTATTTGTCGGCATCGGACTCCCAAACCTTGCTTGCAACCTTGCGCGCGCCATTCACGCGCCCGAGCTTTTCATGATCTATGAAAGCGGCACGATCGGCACTTTGCCTGCGCGCCTTCCGGTTTCGATCGGGGATCCGACGCTTGTGACCGATTCGCTTGCGATTGTGTCTCAGGCAGATATCTTTCAGCAATATCTTCAGGGCGGTCTCATTGAAGTGGGGTTCTTAGGCGGCGCCCAGGTCGATCGCTACGGCAATATCAACACCACGGTGATTGGCGAGTATGACAATCCGAAGATTAGGCTTCCGGGTTCGGGCGGCGCGTGCGAAATCGCAACCCACTCGCAGCGCGTACTCATCATGATGCGAATGAGTCCGAAGAGCTTTGTTGCGAAATGTGATTTCGTGACAAGCCCTGGCTCCAAAATGGATTCCACAAAGCCTTCAAAGTATCTTGGAAAAACACGCGAGGAGCTAAAGCTCCCGGGCGGCGGTCCTACCAAGGCGATCACGGATCTTGGCGTGCTTGAGATGATCGATGGGGAGTTTACACTCACTGAAATTTACGAGGGCGTGACCGTCGAGCAGGTAAAGCAGAACTGCGGGTGGGAGCTGAAGGTTGCACCAACGCTTAAGACCATTTCGGATCCGGATGCAAAGACTCTTGAGATCCTAAGGAACAAGATTGATCCGGATCGGCTCTATCTCTAGCGGTCTTCAAATCTGCCAGCACTCCTGATGGAATCGCTCCTATCGGAACTTTTCGCGCAAATGCCGCTCAAAGAGCCGCATCACAATGACATGAAGAACTGCTTGGGTATTGCGATAGACAATCCACGGAAGCGCGGGCACGAACTCATGAATCGCAGCAAGAATCACCCGCCCCCGAAGAGCCTCCCGGAATTCCAATCTTCCCCGTCCCATTCGTTTTGAAACGAGCAATCCCCCCTTGATGTAGAGCAGCTGCCGATCCGGAGTGGAGCGCTCTTCACTTTTTTCCAGAATCAAAAGTGGAAATCGATCCGTAAGTAAGGAAAACGTACACCGTTTTCCTGCAGTTTTCACGCGAATCAGAAACACAAACAGACTGGGGAGCCAACGGAAATACTCGCCTGCAACCCATTCGGCAGTTCGCCCCGGAGGATGATAGAGTCTCTGAATGGAGCGAACATCATGCAGGTCCTGAGCGCTCGTCGATTTACGGATTTTAGCCCCCTTGAGACTTCGTTTGCTCGCTCCTTCAATGGCGAGCCTAAGCGCAGCACTCATCCCGATTCTGGGATTCTTCCACCGAGTCCAAGCTCGCGATGAATCAGACACCATTCTGTGCTTTAGGCTCAGCACGAGTGGATACACAAGATCCTTCGATGATCCTGTAATCAGGCTCACCCAAAGCCGCGAGAGCCCGATGGGAACGAGATTGAATGAAAAAATCCGCCTCGAGAGGCCCATCGCTTTCGCAGTCAGCAAAATGAGATTCTGATAGGTCAGGACCTCTGGTCCCCCGACATCGTAAATCCGCCCCTCTTTTGGCATTTCCTGGGCGCACGACTCAAGTACATCCATCATCTCGGAAAGCGCAATCGGTTGCGACTCGGTGAGTGTCCAGGCAGGACAAACCATGAGAGGCAGTCTGCGCACGAGGTTTCGAAGAATCTCAAACGACGAGCCATTTTTCCCAATGATGAGCCCCGCACGCAAGGTGGTTACGGGAATACTAGACTCCCGTAGCGCATCCTCGACCTCAAGGCGGCTTTTCAAATGCCAGGAGAGCTGTTCAGAATCGGGAATCATCCCCCCAAGATAAATGATGTGCTGAAGTCCCGCTTTTTTTGCGCATCGGGCGAAATTGTCAGCAAGAATGAGATCAAAATCGTAAAAGGATCCTTGCGAGAGATCAGCGGAGGGAAGCATGGAATGAACCAGGTAAAATGCCTGATCACACCCTTGCATTGCCTCCCCGATGTCCTTCATCGAGAACAGATCACACCGCATCCATTTCACCCGGGGATGGGTGCTCTCACGAACTTTTCTGGAAAGCGCAACAATCTCTATCGATTCATGGATCAGGAGGCGCTCGATGAGAGCCTCCCCGATAAAGCCGCTTGCGCCGGCAATCAGGATTTTCACAAGCGTAAGCCTATCCGAGAGAATGCGCTTTCGACAAGTCTGGACTGATCGAATTTCCTGTCTTATAGATTTAACCTATAGGTTAAACCCCCGGGAGCACCCATGGCCTCACTGACCCAGCTCGAATATCTGATTGCAGTCGATAAACACCGCCATTTTGGACGGGCGGCTCGCGCATGCTCGGTATCCCAACCCACTCTGTCGATGCAACTGCATAAGCTCGAGGAGGAATATGGTGTCACCTTCTTTGACCGCACCAAGCAACCCATTCTTCCAAACCCGGAGGCGCTCCCGCTCATTGAGCAGGCAAAAACCATCTTGCGCGAGTACGGAAAACTGAAACACATGACGCTCGATTCACCGGGGGAGCCTGCGGGCGAGTTTCGGCTCGGGGTGATTCCAACCATTGCTCCCTACCTGCTGCCACGGTTTCTTGGGCATTTCGCCACTGCCTACCCAAAAGTGAGCCTTGCGGTCCGCGAGATGACGACAGCCCAGATCATCGATGCCCTGGATCGGGATGAACTCGATGCCGGGATTCTCGCCACCCCACTTGATGTGCCAACCCTTGATGAGAGGCCTCTTTACTATGAGCCCTTTCATGTCTACACCTCAAAAAGCCATCCCCTGGCCAAGGTGAAAAATCCGACCGAGGATGATCTGGTGGCAAACGGGATTTGGCTTTTGACCGAAGGCCACTGCCTTCGCACCCAGGTGCTGAAACTTTGCTCCGCACGCAAGACATCCGGAGTTTTTAAGAATGTGACACTGGAGAGCGGAAGCATGGAGATGCTGATGGATTTGATCGATGCCGGTCATGGATACACTCTTTTGCCTGCGATGTCCGCGCTCAAGATCCCTTCCGAACGACGATCGCAGCTAAAAGAAATCAAATCCCCGATCCCGACCCGCGAGGTGAGCCTCGTGTACCGCAGAAGCCAGTACAAACAGAATGTGCTGAAGGCCATCAGCGAATCGGTAAAGACACACCTTCCAAAAGAGGTGTACCCGAAGCGGAACCCGAGCCTAAGCATCATTCAGCTCAAGTAGTCTAGAAACACACCCGAACCAACCCGCGCCTTGGAGGCATCAAAGTTAAAAAAGCCTACCGCTTTTTTGAACTTAAAATCCCATCACTCGGTACCATCAAAACAGTCTCAACCTCAGTCCTAATAATGGCTTTTGAATCCGCCGGAGAGAGCTTTGCCCTGTCGATCGTATAAACTGACTGCTGCGTCTGAATCTGTACATAAGCCGCACTGAAAGAAACGACCTTCCCCTTCATTTGAATCATGGCAGCACCAAAGGAGGAGCTCATTGAAAAAAAACATAGAAAGCAGATAAAGACTCTACTGATTTGATTCACTTCCCCTTGCCTCCGTTACCGCTGCTTTCATAGGTTCTTGAAAACCCGTTTGGCTTTTCGGATCGTTGCCTTGCGACAATGGCATCATACTCGCCCTGATTCATTACAGCGGATTTCACGTTAAAGGAAAAATCACCCATGCACTTCTCTGGAACAGGACACACCACCTGCCCAGTATCATTTTCTACACCTTCACAATTCAGAACCGAGGGCAACCAATCAAACGACTTTGTGTTTTCAGTGAAATAATTGCTTTTCTCAATACCCTTAAGTTCAGAATACTCTTTCCCAGTTTTACTTTTAATCGATTTCCTGTCCTCTTCAGAAATAACAACACAAACTGCCATTTGGGTACAAACTCTCAATTTTTTAACAACCGAATCCTTGCACTCTATAAATTTGGTTTCTGAATAGACCGGGGGAAAAAGCGGATACTCCGCGCAATAAAAATCCACCGCCCTAGCCAACACAGACGACCCAAAAACAAAGAGGATCAAAACCAAAATCGAATAATTCAACCAGTTCATCTGTTTCAGGGTAACAGTGAAAAATAGAGGTTAAAACAAATAAGTTTTAAATTTCACCAAACCAAAAATAAGTGTCAAGTCTTTAACTGTACCCAATCAGCCGTCCCATCAGCGAGGAACCAGAGGCCCTTAGAACTTCGCAACCAGCGCCGTCGTGAAAATGCGATCTGAATTTGACCGCGCCCCTGCCGGCGGCTCGTTGTTGTACCGGAAATCAAAGCCCGTTTTCACGGAAAACACGGAATTTACTGCGGCATTGATCGAGGCGCCTGCGTTCAACTGATAGGCCTTCCAAAGGGTAAGATTGGGAAGGTATTCGACTCCAAGCTTCCCTGAGAAATTCTGATTCCAAAAGCGCTCGGCTGCCGTGTAGACCCTGAGGAAATTCAGGTTCTTGAAATCGGAAGGATAATTCTCGCGGGTGAAACGATAACCGCCCTCGGCAAACCATGTGAATTCTTTTTCCGCGTTGTAGAAGATGACCTTGCCGCCAAGGTCGGTGGCATACCGCTGATTGATGTTTTGAAAAATGTTACTCTCGACGATTTGACCAAGAAATACACTGAAATCATCCGCAAGTCCCCGATCATACTTAAGCCCCAAGCCCCACTGAAGCGCCTGTTGAACGCCCGCATTGGAGGAGGTCAGGTACCGCCCCGTGAAGGAATAGGTATCAAGACCGGAAACATAGGTGGAAGCCTGCTTTCCACTGATGGTGGAGACTTCGTTATTCCCGGAAGTCAGCACCACACCCACTTCGGATTCATTTTTGAGCCCCTCAACCGCAAATGCGTCGGTGCTCATCGCAAAAACTGCCATCAGTACAAAAAGCTTCATGTCATTCCCCTATTTTTTGGTCACAGCTTGTTCGCGCAATACGAATTTCGCAAACATAAACACCACAAATGCCACGATCACAAAATCGATCGCGGATCCAATCACCTTGCCGTACAAAATTCCCCCGTAGCTGAGCTTTCGAATGTCGTCCACCTGGGCGGCCTGAAGGGCGGGCTTAAAGACGAGCGGCATAAGCAGGTCATTCACGAGGGATGAGATGAACTCATTCAGTTTTCCACCGATGATGACCGCGATGGCAAGCCCGATGACACCGTACTGTTTTAAGAACCCGACAAACTCTTTGACCATTTCAAATCTTCTCCCTTTTCAACGAAAGAAACGCAGGACGTGAGCCTACACCGAACAAAAAGGCTCATGCAAACATAAAGGTAAGCGTCCAAAATGCCAAAAAGGATGAAGGCGGGTGGCTCTTAGTCTACAAAGGCTTTGAGCAACTTCGAGCGGCTTGGGTGACGAAGCTTGCGAAGGGCTTTCGCCTCAATCTGACGGATCCGTTCACGGGTCACGAAGAAGTCCTGGCCCACTTCTTCGAGCGTGTGATCGGACTTCTCGCCGATCCCAAAGCGCATGCGAAGAACCTTTTCTTCGCGCGGAGTAAGAGTGGAAAGCACTTTCCGGGTCTGCTCGGAAAGATTCAAGCTGATCACGGCCTCGCTTGGATTGATGATGTTTTTATCCTCGATAAAATCACCCAAAGAAGAATCCTCTTCCTCCCCGATCGGAGTCTCAAGAGAGATCGGCTCTTTTGCAATTTTCAGAACCTTCCGGACCTTGTCGACCGGCATCTCCATCTTGACCGCAATTTCCTCGGGCTGAGGCTCGCGTCCCAGCTGTTGCATGAGCATACGGCTGGTACGTACAAGCTTGTTGATGGTCTCGATCATGTGTACCGGAATCCGGATCGTGCGGGCCTGATCCGCGATGGCGCGGGTGATGGCCTGACGAATCCACCAGGTTGCATAGGTCGAAAACTTGTAACCCCGGCGGTATTCGAACTTATCGACCGCCTTCATGAGGCCGATGTTTCCTTCCTGAATCAGATCCAGGAACTGAAGACCACGGTTGGTATATTTTTTTGCAATCGACACGACAAGCCTGAGGTTTGCTTCCACAAGCTCGCTCTTTGCAATGTCAGCTCTGCGCTCGCCGATCATGAGGCTTTCGTTGATGCGCTTTAGCTCATCCACGGTCACGCCGGACTCACCTTCAAGGCGCACGAGTTTTTTGATCGCTTCATCTTCCTGGGACACAAGCTGAAGAAGCTTCGCCTCAGGCAGATCATACTTTTTGCAGGTTTCTGGAATCTTGGAGGTATCCTTGATGAAATCCGCAACCGCTTGGAACGCTTCTGCGTCTTTCACGCCAAGGTACTGATAAATCTTGGAGCGCTCTTCGTTCAACTCACGGCCGCGATTCCAATAGTCTTTGATCTGGGCCGACAGCACGTTGATGGTCTTGCGGTTGAACGCAATGCTCTCAAACGCGGATTCCACCTGTCTTTCGCGCTTTTTGATGTCGTTACGGATTGCTTCTTTTTCTTTCGCAGGGGTCTTGCGGGCTTCAGGTCCAACAAGCTTCGAATCCATTTTTTCCTGGAATGCGAGAAGTGACTTCACCTTGGATACGGCACGGATGACCTTGTCGAGGTACTCCTTCTCGTCTTCCGGAGAAACCTCGTCTTCCACCCCACGGATCACGTCTTTCACCTTGGTTTTCGCGGTTTCGAGACGCTCGCCAAGTTCCACAATCGCCATGGTTCCAAGGCGGGACGCAAGGAGCGCACGAAGAATCTCAAGCTCGCCCTCTTCGATCCGCTTTGCAATCTCAACCTCGCCCTCGCGGGTGAGGAGCGATACGGAACCCATTTTTTTTAAGTAAAGTTTAACCGGATCGGTGCCTTTTGCGTAATCTGCGGTGGAAACCAAGTCGCCTGACTCATCGGATTGCAGCTCTTCTTCCGCTTGCGGCTCTTGCGCGAGATCCTCGAGCAGTGAATCTTCTTCTTTTTCCTCGCCATCTTCTGGCCTGCGGCGCCCATCGGTGATCTCGATCTCGTTCTCGGCGAGAAGCACCATTACTTCATCCACTTCCTCAGGCGACACCATTTCCGTCGGGAGAAGTTCGTGAACCTCCACGTAGGATAAAAACCCTCTCTGAACGCCAAGGTCGAGGAGCTTTTTGATGTCTTTGTGATTGCGATTGATCTTACTTGGAGCGTTAGTCGGTTTTTCCTGAGACATAAGAATCTTCAAATTCCTTTAATTTTCTTTGCAGGTCAAGGAATTGTTCGGACAATTCCTTAAATTTTTCGATATCTTGGCGCGAATCCGCCGCAAGCATTTCTGCTTTCAATTCATGCGAGAATCGTACCCAGGCCCGAAATACTGCGCGCTTGAGCAGACCACCCAAAACCTGCTCCTCGCCAGGCACCTCTTCTTGAAGCAACCCTTCCATAATAACAGACCGTAATTCCTGAGAAACTTCTCCTTGGATCGCACTCTCTGGCGCATGCGTAAGTCTCTGGATTCCCGCCGGATCCTCTACAAGACCCCTCACCCACTGGCGCACCTCAGTGTCATCAAACAAGTCAGAGAGTGTATTTTTTTCATGCATCTCTTGGCGAGCCAGCAAAAAGAACTTCCCATATCGATTGACCTTCACAAAAAACTGAAGAAGCTGTCGATCCGCAGGGGAAATGGGCATTCTCCTCATTCCTGATGGCACGGCGATTGACCTTGTCCTGACATTTCCGACCGATTGGCCGCCACCTCTTTCCTGGTATTTGCTTTGGGCGGAGCTTGGGCGCGCACCAGCACCTTCCGGCGCGAGCGCACCGAGCGCCTCCCTTGGAACCCTCCACCTCTCCACGAGCTGGGACACCCGAACCGAACGACCCACAGGATCATTGAAGGACTTAAGCCAGCCCACCGCGGTCTTGATGGCCTGGGAGCGCGCCTCAAGATCATTCTCGCTCTCGGAAAAAATCCGCTCAATCGAGGAATCAAGCAGGGGGCGCGCGCCCTCGATCCAGGATTTTAGTTTTTCGAGATTTCCTTTCGGATCCTCGAGGAGAAACTCATCCGGATCAAGCTTGCTCTCAAAACGGATTCCGTACAGCAGCACCCCGCCCCTCAGCGCCATTTCCATGGATTTCTGGGTTGCGGTGATTCCCGCCTCATCCTGATCGAAGAAAACAATGATTTTCTTAGCTAAGCGCCCCAGGGTTTTCAGATGATCCTCGGTGAGCGAAGTCCCGCACGGAGCCACCGCATTTTCAATTCCTGCCTGATGGAGGGAAATCACATCAAAGTAGCCCTCCACCACGACCGCAAGCTCGGTTTCGCGGATGGCGAGTTTTGCCTGATACAAGCCATAGAGAAATTTCGACTTTTGAAAGAGCTCGCTCTCGGCCGAGTTCAGGTATTTCGGGAGCTTCACTTCCTGCGAGCGCGCATCCGCGGAAGGCATGATCCGGCCCCCGAAGCCCGTGACCCGGCCCCGGAGATCAATGAGAGGAAATAACAAGCGCTCGCGGAAAAAATCGTAATCCCCGGCCTGTTTTTGGGACGCCCGGATCAACCCGAAATCGCGAGCCAGATCCAGCGGCGCTTTCGCATCCATCAAAAAGCGCGTGAGGCCTTCATAGCCCGGACCTGCAACCCCCACCTGGAACTTTTCAATCGTCGCAGAGGTGATCCCCCGCTTCTTCAAATACTCCCGCGCCTCTTCAAACATCGGAGAGCCCGATCCTCGAACGAGGTTCTGATGATAGTAGTTCAGCGAGGCGAAGTAATTGAGGCGCGCAGCCTTCTGCACCCTCTGGCGCTTCAGATAAAGCGCCCGCTCCTCTTCACTGGTGAGAGAGGAACCTTCGGGGAGAGGAATCTTTGCTTTTTCAGCCAAATCCTCGCACGCCTCCTCAAAACTGAGCCCGTGAAGCTTCATTTGAAACGAGATGGCATCTCCGGTCTCTTTGCACCCGAAACAGTAATAAAATTCTGGATTCACCGAAAACGACGGTGAGCGGTCTCCGTGAAACGGACACCTCCCCATGAAGCGATTCCCTGTTTTTCTGAGCTCGACGTTCTCTCCCACGATCTCGACCAGCGAGATCGCGCTCTTCAGAGAGGAGATCCACTCAGAATTGAAACGCCCTTTTGACTTCAACTGCTTTTATCCACCCAATGCTTCGCGTACGAGTTGATTGACGAGCTTTCCGTCAGCCTTGCCCTGCACTTTTGGGAGAAGAACCTTCATCACTTTTCCAAGATCCTTAGCATCTTTTGCCCCGGACTCGGTCACGGCCGCAGCCACAAGGGGTTTCAGTTCATCGGCGGTGAGCTGGGCCGGCATGAATTTTCGAAGGTAAATCGCCTCGGCCTCTTCTGCGGCCGCCAGATCCTCGCGCCCGCCGGATCGGAACTGGGTAATCGACTCCTCGCGCTGCTTGAGCAGGGTCGAAATCAGTTTCAGGACCTCACCCTCGTCGAGATCCTTCCGGTCATCGATTTCGCGTTTTCGGATTGCGGCGTGAAGATTCCTGGAAAACTGGAGAGTGGCCTTGTCTCCTGACTTCATCGCGGTTTTCATGGCTTCCTGATTGATTTCCTTTAAACTTGGCATAGGGCTGAAACACTACCAGATTCAATGATTTTTTAGGGTAAAAAAGCCAAAAAAAAGCGACTCCCCGAACCGGAGAACCGCTTTTGAAATATTTACGCCATCCTACGGCTCAGTAGGAGGATTTTTTGGAGGGACGACTGCTATAACCGCGCTTGAAGCGGTTTTTGCGTGCCGCGATGTCCTTCTTCTTTCGCTTTACCGAGGGCTTTTCAAATGCCTCACGCTTGCGAACTTCGGCAAGAACGCCGGCCTTTTCGACCTGCTTTTTGAAACGCTTCAGAGCTGCTTCAAAAGAGTCTCCTTCGCGAATAACGATACCTGGCATGATTTCACCCCCTTTCTATTGGGAAATAGGATCTTTAGGGATACACGCCCGAGCAAAAAGATGCAATACTGAACTACGGTGTCGCGTACGATAAAATGGTCAAAAAACTCGCCGTACCAATCCTTTTTGTTGATGGGCCTCTTTTTCTTTTTTGTGGCCCATCTTCTGCTTCTTTCTCCCTCCTCGCTCGAAGAGGATTTTACCGGAATGCGTGTGATTCACCCAAAGGACCTACTGTCGTTTCTTAGGAATGATCCCGAGTCCCTGGAATCGGTCCCCTTTCTCAGGAGCGTCGCGCCTACTTATTCGGCTCGAGATGGAGTTTTGTATTCAACTGAAAAAGGCAAACCGCGATTCAGACTGCTCGCAAAGAAGACCAACCTTTATCAGGAGAATCAAATCGTTCACATCCGGGAATCCAGGATTTTTCTGGAAGATGGAACCGAGATTGAATCAAAAGAAGCGCTCTACGATCTGGTCAAGTCTCAGGTGACTTTCATGGGATCCGTGCAAAGCCGTTTCAAAGGGGGGGCCATCGTGGAGTCCGAGCGCGCCATTCTGGACATGAGGCCCGTGATGCACCTGTTTATTCCAACAAATGAAGCCGTGCATGGAAAAAAAACCAACCTTGCATCCCCTCTTTTATTTGAATCCATGGGCCTTGAATATTCAGATACTGACAAAACCATTCGCCTCCTGAGCAAGGTAAAAGTTCGCGTTACGGGCCCAAAACCACTGGAGGTGGTTTCGGATCATTGCGACCTGATTCAATCCGAGGATCTTTTGGAGTTCTGGATGGATGACTCCAGGATCATCGAACGACAATTCGTGGTGGCCACCGATCCGGGTCTCTATTTGAAATCCCGGCGCATGGAGGTTCGTCTTCGTTCCGGACGAGAAGTTCGTGAGATCATTGCTCTTCAGGATGTTTTTTTTGAAAACCAGGGCGATCCCGCTTCGAGCACCCAAGGCACCGGAGGACGCGGAATCTACCGTGTTCCAGAGAACGAGATCACACTCACGGAATTTCCCCAGCTCTATCAGGATCGTGATACAGTGACCGGCGATACGATCACCTACAACCGAAACTTGGAAAGGGTGGAGGTCATACAAAGTAATGCAATCTACAACACAACCCCCACTTCAAATCGTTAAGGGCCCGAAACGAAGGCTCCGCGCGCGCGGCCTCATGAAGACTTATCAAGGGCGCCCCATTGTGCGGGGGGTGACGCTTGAGGTTCATTCGGGGCAGGTGGTAGGTCTCCTCGGCTTGAATGGTGCCGGAAAAACAACCACTTTTTATATGATCACCGGCCTCATCTCCCCCGATGAGGGTGACGTTCATCTTGATGACAGGGATATCACCGGCTGGAAAATGCACCAACGCGCCCAGGTCGGCATCGCATACCTGCCGCAGGAGCCCTCTGTGTTCCGCAAACTTACCGTAGAGGAAAACATCCTCGCCACGCTTGAGACCCGCGACCTTGACCCAGCTGAGCGCAAGGTCAGGCTTCAAAACCTGCTCGATGAGTTCAGCTTGAACGCAGTTTCAAAGCAAGAGGCCTACACCCTGTCCGGAGGAGAACGCCGCAGGGTCGAAGTTGCGCGTGCCCTGGCCCTTGATCCCGCATTCATTTTGCTCGATGAACCTTTTGCCGGAGTGGACCCGCTTGCGGTTGCCGACATTCAAAAAATGATTCTTACTCTCAAGACAAAAAACATCGGAGTACTCATCACCGATCATAACGTTCGCGAAACCCTTTCGATTTGTGATTGGGGATGCATTCTCTCGGATGGGGTGATTTTCGAGCAGGGAACGCCCGAGCAGATCGCGAACTCAAAGGCCGCCCGGGAAAAGTATTTGGGCGAAAACTTCCGTTTTTAAATTAATTTGATTTAATTAAATAGTTTTCCTTTTTTGTGCAAATAACGAGCCAAAAACAGTAGAATAGGAAAATGGGCATTCAACTCAAACAAGGACTGAAACTCGGTCAGAACCTCGTAATGACCCCGCAACTCCAGCAGGCGATCAAACTCCTGCAGCTGAATCACATGGAGCTTGCGGAACTCATCAATCAGGAACTGACTGAAAACCCGGTCCTGGAAGAGGTAGGCGAGAACGAAGCGCCCCAAGACAACCTCGAAACTGCGGCCGATGGCGAAACCTTCGACCCCGAGATCCAGCAACAGGCGGATGAGGCCTCGCAAGTGCAGGAGCCCGTCCCCGAAGAACAGATGCTGAAGGGCAAAGACGAGGTGAACTGGGATGCGTACCTTGAGGACTTCAACGAAGGATCGGGCAGCGCCCCTTCGATGAAGGAAACCTCGGATGAAACCCCGACCTACGAAAACACCCTGACGAAAACCTCATCCCTTGAGGAACACCTTCAATGGCAGCTCTCCATGCTGAACCTGATGGAGAACGAGCAGAAGCTCGCCCAGCTCATCATTGCAAGCCTCAATGACGATGGTTATTTCGAGGGCGATCTCAATGTGCTAGCCGCCCAGGCCGGAATTGATCCTGAGGATGGGGAAGAAATTCTGAAAATGATTCAGAACTTCGATCCACTCGGAATCGCATCAAGAAACCTGAAGGAGTGTCTTCACATTCAAGCAAGACTCCTGAATCCACGCCAGCCGCTTGTGGAAAAAATCATTGATGATCACATGACGGAGCTTGAGAAACACAACATCCCTGCGATCGCAAAGGCCTTGAACGCTCCGATCGAACAAGTGGTCGAAGCCCAGAAAATCATCCATGAGTTCGAGCCAAGGCCGGGAAGCCTCTTCACCCAGCCCGATACTCAGTACATTCAGCCTGACATCTACATCCAGAAGGTCGGAAACCAGTATGTCATCCACATGAATGACGATGGAATTCCCCGCCTTCGGGTTTCCAGTTACTACAAAAGCATCGTCCAAAAGGAAGCCGCCGAAGGAAAAGCCTCGGGCGGCAAAACCAAGGAATACGTACAGGAAAAACTAAGGGCTGCGCTCTGGCTCATCCGCTCCATCCAGAACCGGCAGAAAACCATCTACAAAGTGACCGAAGCGGTGCTCGCGCGTCAGCGGGATTTCTTTGAAAAAGGAAGCCAGTTCTTAAAGCCCATGGTTCTAAAAGACATCGCATCCGATGTGGGAATGCATGAGTCGACCATCTCGCGGGTGACGACAAATAAATATGTTCACACCCCCGTGGGTACTTTTGAATTAAAATACTTTTTCAACTCGAGCATCAACTCAAGCGATGGCAGTGACGCTCTTGCGAGCTCTGCGGTGAAAGAAAAAATCAAGCACCTGGTTGCACGCGAGGATCCGAAAAAGCCCCTCTCGGATCAGCAAATTGTGGACCTCCTCTCCAAGGACAACATCGACATCGCGCGCAGAACCGTAGCCAAATATCGCGAGATGTTGAATATCCTTCCCTCATCTAAACGAAAACGGGCGTTTTAAGCACTGCAAACGCCCCAGCTTGCAACGCCAGTCATTTCAGGGTGACTAAAATTCATACAGTTTTTTCAAAAAGTGACAAGGATTTAGTCAATTTGAGATGAGCTGAAATTTATCGCCTTTCGGCTGGCACGGAGTCTGCTCTATCCAAGGTATGGGAAAGCAGAGTTACATCACGAGTTTCGTTGCACTGGGTGCAAGCCTGCTTGCCAGCTCCCCCTGCTTCGCCGCAGCCCATCTTGCGGAGAAGGAAATTCCCTTTGCTTACCTCTTCAAAAACTCATCCCCCGCAAAAATCGGCCGAAGCCTTAGCTCCTCTCAAAGCAAAGCTGCTCCTGGCTTGAGCTTCAAATCCCGTGTGCTCTTGAATGCATCCGGAGAAGCAAAGCTTGGAAAGTCCTGCTTTGTGCGTGATGTGACCCACGCCGCATCGGCCGGGAGAACCTACTACAATGCGGCTCTCGGACAGGCCCCCGGATCTCGAATTGAGCCTGGAGTGGTTTTTGATATGGGTCTGATTGCGTTCCAATATGAATCCCTGCAACTGGAATTGGTCTCAAAAACCCTCCCCCTTCAGCGCCTTGAACTTGGCTGCTCTCACCCGAACATCCAGGCCTGGTCCGTTGCAGATTTTGAGGCCTATTCCGGTCATAAGATCATGATCCGGGTTCCCCGCGCCGTAAGGGACCTTCATTCCAAGCATCATTTTTCTCCACGCGAGCTCCTGACCCTGAAGGACCTTAAGGGTTTTCGCTACAATGCCGCATTCGGTTCAGGTCTTCCCGGAACCTCTGGAATTCAGCTTCTGTTTGGCGCAAATCTTAAGGCCTATGCAGAAGAAACCAACACTTCACTGATGGTCGGTCGACGCTGCCAAATGGTTTCTCAGAAAGACCGCTCCTTCAATGCCCGCTACTTGAAGGGCTCCAAGTTTGCTTTTCTTGGCTATCAACCAAAACCGGAAGCCGGGACCGTGGAACTGGTATTCGGAAACTGGAACCACAGCCCCCACCAGATTCGCCTTGAATGCCTCGGTTCGGAGAGTGAAGTAAAAGCCCTTTCCTTCCAGGACATCGAGCAGGACTTAAACGGCGCGATTCGATTCTATCGCAAGTAAGGCGAGCTCACTGGTTGCGATCCGCCTAGGCCCAAGGTAGATTCCTTGGCTTATGAAAACCCTCTTTGCTTTACTTTTCACACTGCTCCCGACAGCTTCCCTCGCAGAAACCCGCCCGGCATTCATTGCGCCTTACCTTGAGATTCAGACGATTCTTGCCAAGGATTCCACCGATGGATTGCCTGCCCAAATTCCGACTTTGGTAAGCGCACTCAAGAAGGCCGGGCAGGAGAAAGCCTCGAAGGCTGCAGGTCTCCTGGAGGGAGCAAAGTCCATTGCCGAGTATCGAGATCGTTTCCAAAAGGTTTCCGAGATCCTGCTCCCCTGGATGAAAAAGCACAAAATGAAGGGCCTGATCCTGGCCTACTGCCCAATGAAGAAGGCCTATTGGCTTCAAGCCAAAGGAGACCTCAGAAACCCCTACTACGGGGCTGAGATGCTCGAGTGCGGGGTGGAAGAGGAGCAAAAGTAACATACTAAAACCCATGAAATTCAAGGGGTTCCTGCGGGACAAATCGGGTCCATCCTCATTCTTCCGGGGCAATTTGAATAGTAAAGCTTTTTTCGACTCCCACCGAAACGGAATTCGGGAGACTTTATGGGATTTGCGGTTCCATTCATTTTTTTGCTGCCCTTTACTGCCCCGGGAATTTCCCGTGC
Source organism: Bdellovibrionales bacterium (assembly GCA_018969905.1). Lineage (GTDB taxonomy): Bacteria > Bdellovibrionota > UBA1018 > UBA1018 > CAIMNF01 > CAIMNF01. Next base: position 10,231 of record JAGWXK010000029.1, on the reverse strand, counting down.
GGGCGTACTTTCCTGCAACAGCAGTTGTCCGGTACCTCAGGTGAGTTCAATTGATGGGTCGATCGAGGCATTTGATGAAGATCTTCACAGAAAAGAAAAAGAAGCCCTGAAAAAAGGGGTGGGAAAAATCAAAGAAAGCCTTACAAAAAAGCAGGCGGGTTCCTACTCGAAATTTTACCGTGAGTTTTCAAAATCGATCAATAATTATCGGTCGCTATTTGGAGAAAATGCCACTCCAGATGATGTGATCAAGGCTCTCGGTGATCCTGCCATGAAAACAAAAATCGAAGAACGAATCCAAAAAATGGTCACTGATATAAAGGAGTCCTATAAAAAGAATTCCGGTCAGGACAAACTTGGCGTCTATGAGCAAGCAAACCTGGATCGTAAAATCATAGAGATCAAAACCAAAGGAGAAGGTTTGGTGGGATTTACAAACGCTGTATGGGTAAAGGATCCGACTCTCAAGTCCGTACTCCTTAATGCCGCCGCTGCCAAAGATTCTGAGCAACGAAGTGAAGTATTCAACCAATTTGCCAAGGAGACCATTGAAAAGAACGCAGACCGGATCGAATCGTGGGTGACCACCGCCTACGACGATGAAAAGGCGGAAGAGCTTGGATACCATGGCGCTGACTATGATGGAGCACAGCTAAAAAACCTCGAAATCAATTTCTGGGCTAGTAGTAAGGCACAGATTGTTGATCCAGCTCATCCGGACTATAAGGGAATGACTCTGGAGGAGATTGTAAATTTTGTCGAGGATCAAAAAAAATCTTTTTGTTTTCCTCGTCCCGCAACCAAAGCCGAACTACAAGAAGCTCTGGAGGAAAACAACCCGCCTGATCAGGGCATAAATCCGCCGAATGGGGGCATCTCCACCGTTCAACGCGTGATCAAGCAGAATTGTGATATCAGCCAAAGTTTTGCAGACAACCTCACCGCGCTCGATGGGCGCTCCAAACAGATGATTGAGAAATGCATCAATGACGTAGCGAAAGGAGGCTCTGATGGTTCGGGGCCTCGATGTAAGGATGGCATCGAAAGCATTTCGGCAACGGTGAAATCCTGTGCAAGCACACTTCGCCCCAAAGAACATGACAAGGGTGTCACAAACCTGGACCTTGCCTTGGAGCGTGCCGAAAGCATGAAAACGGGATTTGAAGATGCCGTGAGCAACCTTCTGGGAATCAAAGCCTCGATTGGAGGGCTTGATCTATTAAGCCTTTCGAAATATCAAAATCTGTATCATGAGGATGTTGACACGCCTGAAATTACCGGAACCTGCGGTCCTCAGCCCTATGAAAATTATGCAAACGAGGAATGGGTTGAAGTTGCCACTGCGAAAAATAAAAACTCTTGTGTTGCCTCAAAGGAACTTCCCTTTGATCAATGCCTGAAGAAGTTCAAAGACAAGCCTAATCGTCTTTGGCAGTGCCGCCCCAAGAACAAGGCGGAGGCGCTTTCGGCAGCAAGGAAAGACCTTGAAGAAAGAATCAAAGCTCCCAACCTTGAAGAGGAACGGCGCCGGCTTCAAGCCCAGCTAGAGGTTTTGAACAACACTGGTGATCCCTACTCCATATTTCGAAAAGCAAGCATCCAGGTCGAGTACACCTGCAAGCTACCCCCTAAATTAGATCCGAACCTGAAACCCGGAGGATCCGCCGCATTTGATGGAAGTGGCGACAAGATTCCACCCGTACTTCAAACAACCTGTGGTGTTTTCTTGAGTTGTATACCAATCAGGACCGGCATCAAGACTCACCAACCACGACGAAAGCCACCCAAATTCAAGATAAAGATGCCAATGGGGAACGGTTTGATTCCTATCTCATCCTGCAGGAATTGCTGCGAGGTGTTTTAGCGGGCAAATGCCGTATCAGGTGTAACCTCAGGGCTTTCCAAAAACGAGCCCCAGAGAATACCGGTGAAAGCAAAAACCTTCGTATTCCACTTGTTTTGAGCGAATGGAATAACCAAAATCCTCCCAAGAAACTCCGGTGCGCTCCATCAGTCCCTGGTAATGTGGCGGGGATTCGCGAATCACTTTCTTGAACTCAGCACCAAGTTCTTTGGCCTGATTCAGCCCGGCCGTCGGATCCTTGCTTTCGGATTCGCAGGGAAAAAAGACTACGGCTGCGATTTCTCCACCGCGACCTTGGTATCCCTCTTCATCCATTCGCACTTGCAGGCCCTTCCCTTCAGAATCCTTGTGCCGAATTCGATCTCCATTGAGGTTGGCTTCCGCCACGCGCCTTGCCACCTCGTTGAGCTTGGGATTGTTCTTGAGCTTTCGAAGATTTCCCTCGTCCCTGAGCGAGAAAATCATCTTCAATACATCTTGATCAAAGGCGCTTTCTCCGGATGGCAAAGGATCAGAGGCGTATTGGACGCCTGCTTCATGATCTTGACTGCAAATCACCTGGTCTTCTGCATGGACCGATAGAGCGATGAAAAAGCCGAAGAAAAGGTGCCAAATCATACTTTTGGGATCCTATATCATCCGAGTAAAAAAGTCAACATAAACATCTAGACACCTTGCCCGACTTCAACCTGATCTATTGAGCCAACTGAGTTCATTGAAAGCCGAACTCAAGCGCTGCTGCTCGCACGGATGTTTCCAACCACTCCGACATTCAGGAAAAAGGCGCAACGTGTTACTTTCCTCCGATGCATAAACCATCACCAGAACTGATCCGTGGAATCGGCTTGATCGGCCTCATGGCCTCTGTCTTCAACTGCACAGTGGGTGGAGGAATCTTCAAGCTCCCCTCAAGCGTGTACTCGATTGTTGGAGATTTGTCCCCCCTTGTTTATGTGATCTGTTTTCTTGTGATGTCCCTGGTGGCCGGAGTGTTTGTTCAGGTGGGAAGCCGCATTCGAAGCTCAGGCGGCGCTTATGCCTATGTGCAACCCGTGCTTGGCCCCTTTCCCGGATTCATCAGCGGTGTTCTGCTTTGGGCGCTTGCAACCCTTGCCATGGCCTCGGTGGCTTCCGCATATTCTTCTTTTGTAGCCGCCTTGTTTCCGGTGTTCTCAAGCGATCTATCCCGAAAATTCGTCGTTGTTTTCACCTTGTTTGGCCTCGGGGCTCTCAATATCCGCGGTGTAAAAACGGGAGCAACAGTCGGAGTCGTTCTGAGCATTCTCAAGATCCTTCCTTTGCTTTTGCTCGGATTTGTAGGACTTCTCTCGCTCGATCACTCGCCTCTGACTGCGATCATCGAAAAAACACAGGGAGATCTTCCATGGGAAGGGCTGATGCGAAGCTCGCTACTTTTGATTTTTGCCTTTACCGGAATCGAGAGCGCCTTGATTCCAAGCGGTGAGATCGATCAACCTGAAAAAAACCTTCCGCGCGCCCTGTATGGAGGTCTCATTCTGATCCTCGTTCTTTATCTCTCGATTCAGATCAGCAGTCAGGCAATTCTGGGCTCCGAACTGGCCAAGCCGGAGAGTTTTCCACTTGCGGTTGCGGGCGAGAGACTTTTTGGTCCGACAGGAGATCTGCTTCTGAAGGTGGGAGCCGTTCTTTCGACCTTGGGCTATCTGAGTGCCGTGACCTTGAGCATTCCGAGAAGCCTCTATGCGCTCGCAAAAGACGGCTACCTTCCGGAGGTCATCTCGAGGATCGATCAAAAGTTTCACACTCCCTACGCCGCAATCCTGACCCAGGTGGTGGTTACAGGAACCCTCGCGATTTCAAACCAATTCGAGAGTCTAGCCATTTTGGCCAATCTGTCAGCGATCCTGATGTACATTCTTTGCACGATCGCCGCACTGAGAATGAAAAAAGGCGGCTTCGCAACAACCATCGCAATCCTTGCGCTCCTGTCCATGCTGGCCCTATTGACCGCAGTCACAAGAACGGAATGGATCGCAGTGGTATCGTTTCTTTTGTTGAGCAGCGGTTTGTATGCTTACAGGCGCTAAATGGCCCAAAGGTTTTTTTTCATTGCCCCTGTACTTAGCTCCTCCTGGATCGGACAAATCAATAAACACAACCCCGCAGGATGTCTGAAGCGGGAGCCTTTGGAGGGAAAGGGTAAGGGAAAGAATGGTCGGGCGAATTTGATAACATCCGAACGGATCCAACTGATTGATTCTATTGAGCTTCCTGTTTTAAAAAGACCCGATTTTTCGGCTCATACTACCAAACTCTATGAATCCGGTTCATCTTTACGCGAAAATTCAAGGTCTACAGGGGTCTGTAAGACCACCATCCGGAAGACATTACTGAAGGAATCTCTGGCTTTGAGGTCCAACCGAAAGTGGCGGAACGGACTCTACAAAGGGGCACCACCCTACGGGTACATCGTCCACGATGCGCGACTAATCGAGGACCCGCGCGAACAAAAAATTGTCCGAATCATGATGGATCTCTGTTCAAAGAACTACTCTCTGAACGCCATCGCCCAGCATTTGAATGGCACCGGGGTCAAACCTAGGAGGGGCTCAAAGTGGGAACACTCGACCATCAAACTCATCATCACGCGTGTCACTGAAGTAGAAGAGAAACTCTAAAAGGAAAAGAACAGATGATCTTAGACAAACTGGTACCCGTAGCAATTACGTTTGCACTGATGGCTGCCGTGACCGGCAACCTCCCCCAAGTCATCCATCAGATTCGCACCCGAAAAGGGTTGTAGATGAATGGCGAAGATGTTATCAAACTCATGCGGCGCGACGCACATCCGCACGTCCACAACCTCCGGAGTAAGATCGTGAACACGAGCGAACGAATCGAACTAAAATCTCAGCGTTTAGTCCTCCGAGACTACAAAGCTGACCTCTCGGAAATAGATGCGATTTTTGAATTTACTGGCGATGCCCTGGTCGCAACCCACTCGAGTTGGGGACCTTTAACTCGGGACGAAACTCTCGATTGGTTAAATGATGCTGTGCGGGTACAAAATACTGAACCGCGAGCGGGCTTTGAGCTCGGTGTATGTTTAGCAGCAACAGGTAGGATCGTTGGCAACGCGTCCTTACACATTAGGAACTTGAAAAACAATGAAGCAGAAATTGGCTATACGCTCAATCGGGCCGAATGGGGTCAAGGGTACGGCACTGAAGTGGCAAAGACGTTACTTGCATTTGCTTTCAACAAACTTTATCTACACAGAGTCTACGCTTCTACGGCCCCGAGCAACATCGCGTCCCACAGGGTACTTGAGAAACTTGGAATGACTCGTGAAGGGTTAATGCGCGAAAATGTTCTTCAAAGAGGCCACTGGCGCGATTCGTTTATTTACTCGATCCTCGACAAAGAATTCTTAGATTCTAGTTCACTAAAACTTTGAAAGCGCTGACTGAGGCGCGCTCATAACTACCGTTGCACGCATTGCTCCTGATGAACTTACAGCCAATCGGCTGGCATGGCGGTTAGCCCAACGCTCAGTGATTCATGCCGCTTGAAGTTCGGTGCAGTTAACTAGCTCGCTATCTTCTTTAGACTGATCCGCCGAATAATATCCTGCACCGATTTTTCATCTAGGAATTGATCAGTCGCATACTTATGCAAAACACTCCCAATCAGGGTCTGATAGGGGATCCCTTCACGTTCTGCTTTTTCTCGGATTTTCTCTACGTCGTCTGCATTCAACCGCAAGTTCACTCGCGCGTCCTTGTTGCCGCTATTAGCAGCCTCGGTCATTTCAGCACGAAGCCGCTCCGAGCCTCTCTTAGGGATGGGCTTCCAATCGCCACATTCAATTTCAGATTCAAATTTTTTCTCGTCTGCACTCAACTTGAAAACGGGCTTCTTCTTTTTCATTTTTATTTTCATTTGAATTTTCCTCCGTAACGTTTGTGATAGGACCGCGATGGATAAACCGTGAACAAGAAGAAGGTTTCTTCTGTTTCTTTAAAGGGAACCACGTGCGTATACCCGTCAATGAGCACCACCAAAAGTTTTTGGTTTGGGTAGCCAGCATTACTAAGGACGTCACGAAAACCGCCCTCTTCTAAAGCGACCAAAACGTCCTCAAAACAGGGTCGGCCCATTTCTTTCAGTTTTTCGTTTTTCTCTGGTTTCCACGCCCAGGACTTCATAGTTCTATTCTATGACAACGTACACACTTTGTCAATCTAATGGTCTGGGGGGCGGCGGGATTCATGTCGCACATCCTGTGCGCCACCTTGGTGGCTTGTTACGCTGCCCTTTGGCCCTGTTGGCCATGGGGGCATTTATGATCAAACGCAATAAAGAGGTTTATTTAAGCCAAATGCGGCAATGGAGTTAAAACCGCCGAATTCTCTATCCATTAATCAAAAAATGGATCAAGTTTTCAATCGCGCCCTCAAAATCTGAAACCGAAAGCATTTAAATGTCGATTGTTGACTATTTTGCTTTTAATCTCAACCCACTCGTGATACTCTCCGCAAGATGAAGAATTTTGCTTTTATTGTTTTAAGTTCATTGTTTTTAGTCCACGCATCTCACGCGGAAAAAATGGAGAATGGTTGTGAAATTACGGAGTCGATCGACACCCAGGGGAATCCCGCCTATCAGGTGGAATCCCAGGGCAGAACGGTTTACTGGCTGAAGCAAGCAGAGTCCGGATACTACACCAATTTTGGTGACGTAGATCATAATGGCACCATCACTAATTCGGATGCGGTAAATGCCTGCGCAAAAAAGGGATTGAACCTTCCATCGAAAGAAGATTTTGATGCGCTTCAACTATGTTTCGAGGCAACAGTATCAAATCCTGAATATTTATCCGACAAAGGCCTGGATCAGATGATCAATGGGAAGGGGGACTTTAAAGGATTCAAAGATATGGCTAATAAAGAGTTTTGGTCGTCGTCTGTCCATACAGACCATCAGAAGTTCGCCTTCGGCTTCAGTTGCATCTACGGCTACGGCGTTTACGGCGGCTACCGCGGCGATCCTCATTTCGTTCGCTGTGTCGGCCGATGAACAGGCCCAGGTGATCGAAGGTTCATTAGACACCCAGAAGCACCGGCTTCAAGGATTTATGGACGTGAAAAACATCCAACAACCGGGCTGGGGAAGGGTCGTGAACATCTATGCCGACGAAGGGATTTCTGCAAAGAATCTGCAGCGCCCCGGTCTTCAGCGACTCCTGAAGGATGTTCGGTCCGAAAAGATCAATCTCATTCTGGTGACGGATCTCTCTCGGTTATCTCGCAGTATTTTGGACTTCTGTTTACTTCTGGAGGACCTAAAGAAAGCCAACGCAAAGTTTCTTTCGCTCAAAGAACAATTTGATACCAGCACGCCTGCAGGCGAAATGATGGTTTTCAATATGATCAATCTTGCACAGTTCGAGCGAAGGCAGACGTCTGAAAGAGTCGCCATGAACTTCCACGCACGAGCATTGCGAGGGCTAAAGAATGGTGGAAGCGCGATCCTTGGCTACGAACGCGACCCGACGCATCCGGGTAATCTTTTGGTCAATGAAAACGAGGCAGCTCAAGTCAGAAGAATCTTTCAGGTGTACTTGGAAGAATGCTCGCTGGCAAAAACTCGTTCGGTCATTACCCAAGAAGGGATCTCTCCAAAAGCCAGGACAAATCGACAAGATCGACACAACTTGGCGGGCCGCTGGACCACTCAGTCCCTGGCAACGCTTCTTAGAACACAAGCCTATGTTGGCAAAAGAGAAGTTAACCTGAAGAACAAAGGCAAGAATCAGGATAGCCTTTTGCCATTCGAACGATATCAAGTAGTACAGGCCATTTGGCCCGCAATTGTCACGCAAGAGACTTTCAATAAGACGCAAGAGGCACTGGACCGCAATCAGTCCCTGGAGCGCGCTCGCATTGCTGAAGGCGAACGTCGGACCTTTTTACTGACGGGCGTGGTGTATTGCGCAGAATGTGGGCGCCCCATGGTTGGATCTTCGGCCCACGGCGATGCCGGACCCTATCGGTATTACATCCACCGCCGCCTTCCAGACGGTCAAACGAAATGCTCCATTCGGTCTCTAGGTGCCGATGACCTTGAAGAAAGAATCTTAGACCATTTGTCGGAAGTCATATTGCGCGAGGGGCATCTACAAGGATTGGAAAAGAAGTGCCAAGAATGGAAAAAGACCATCGGGTCTGATCAGCAAAGACAGATTTCTGTAGCAGAGATGAATGTTCAACAAGCTGAAATGGATGTGTTGAGCACCGTGAGACTCATGAATGACATCAAAGACCCGGAAGTTTTACGCGATCTGCAAGGCACTCTCCGCGATGCGGTGTCACGAAAGACAGCTGCTGAATCCACGCTCGAATGTCTTCGTGACCAAACGGTTGCCGCAGATTTGCCGGGGAGCGAGTTAAGTGAACTCGAAAAACAGTCTGCCGAGTTAAAGAAAATTCGTGCGCGTGGTCGACCTGCCGTATTGAAGAGGTTATTGCGTGAGATGGTCTCGGCCATCGCGATCGATGGAGACGGGATCAGAATTGGATACTGGAAGGCCTCGGACAGGAGGTCTGAGGCCACCACCATGACAGGTGGAGGACAGAAAAAATTGATTCGTAGTGCAGAAGATTTGTGGCTCTTGGCCACCGGCCCCGCTGCTGGGAACAGCGGGTCACTTAGTTCGGATGTTGTAAAGAATGGTCGAGCCGGCGGGATTCGAACTCGCGACCCCTTGGTCCCAAACCAAGTGCGCTACCAGCTGCGCTACGGCTCGACTATTTCTTTAAAGATGAATCATAAACAAATGTGCGGGAAACGCAAGCTCAAACCACATTGACAATCAATTCAGTTCATCTCTTTTTTTCAGCTCCGGAGTCAATCGGTGGAACTTTCTCCACCCTTTTTTTCTAAAACTCGAATAGACATCCCTGGTTTGGCCGCCTTCCCAATCCTTGGCAGACTCATTTGAGAGGCGAATGAAGCCCGGATAAGACGAAGCGATGGGAACCTCCATGGCTGCCGCCTTCCAAGCCTCCGACCGGGCCCGAGGACTCTTTTGCCCGGGCCTTAACTTCACATAGGTGCCTCCGGAGAAAACCTGATTTGCGGTCTGCGAGGTCACCTCCCCCCGAATCACGTACAAATCCGTTGCCTTACTGCTGAAGTTGAGCCAAAACTCGGCCTCCTTTGCGGTAAACACATCTGAATTTCCCTCGATCCGGATCAATGACTCAAATCTGCCCGGCCGGATCCAAACGCGGATCCAACCACGGCTGATTGCAAGTGAGTATTGCGTGAGGGCACTCGAGGTTTTCCTGTAGTTGCCCACAGTTCCCTGGAATACTCCCCCTCCCACCCAAGTCAGATCCTCACTTTGAATCACCTCAAACGAAGCCGAACCTGGCAGACTCAACGAATCCCCGTAATCTAGCCACTCCCCGGGAACTGCACGCCGCATAGCCCCCAGAGGAGACCTGACGTTCAGTCCGTCAGGGGCTGCTCCCAGATCGGATCGAACCCGATTCAACAAGGGGGGTAGAATCACCTCATCCTCAGGAAGTACAATCGAGGCAGCGCCGGAAGGAAGACCAAACCAGAAAGTAAAAAGAATCAAAATGCCCAGCTTCACAGGTTTACAAGAATATCATGGAGGATTATTCTCAAAAACAACTATGAATGACTCCCCCCTCTCCAAGGATGCTTATCGAGAGATTGCCCGGAACGAAGGCCTTGAGGCCGCGGTGAACCGTCTTCACCATGATCTTTGGAGGCTTGAACAGGAATGTTTTGACACACCTGAGGGGTACCGAGCAGACCTTTGGAAAAGGCTGAACGAGCTACGAATCTTTTCAAGGGAACTTTGGGACGAAAAGCTCAACTGACCGAAACGGGGGCGCCGGTTTTTGGAACCCTCCTCATCCGAACGCAGGCCGTACCGGAAAAAATATCATGAAGCCCCAGTTTCTTTGGGTGAAACAAAACCATCAAAAACCCGCATCCAAGTACAAGATAAGAGAACACATACCCCACAAGGCGAAGCACAAGAGTTTTTCTGGTCGGCGTTTCGCCTGAGGCGAGCCTCACCACATAAATACCGAAAATCTTTTTTCCTGGGGTTGTTCCGTAGTTCAGAGGAATCTCAACGTAGTAGATGCAGGCAATCAGAAGTGAAAGAATCACTCCGACGATTTGTTCTGCGGTCGCCGAAAGACCAAGCATTTTTGTGATCCCCCATTCCAAGGCGAACTCCACTGCATTCCAGATTAAAAAATCAACCAAATGAGCCAAGAATCGGATCCAAAACCCCGCGAATCTCATTTTTTCCTCGCAATTCCAAGTCCGAGCCCGCCA
>JAGWXK010000028.1 GCA_018969905.1 Bdellovibrionales bacterium | reverse complement strand
CCCGAGCAACATGATCACTCCGATCATCGAAAAGATATTGAGTGACTGTTGCGTGATCGCAAGGGCAACGAGCGAGCCACAAAACGCAAGAGGAAGTGCAAGCATGATCGTAAGCGGGGTCACGAACGATTCATACAGGGATGCAAGCACCAGGAAAATGAACAGCACGCCAAAAAAGAGTGCTGTGATCATGCTCTCGCCCAGTTCCTTGAAGTTTTCAGCCTGTCCCACATAGGCATATCGAAAGCCCACAGGGAGCTTCAACTCAGGATCGGACGTGAAAAGAGTGTCGATGTGACTCATCACATTTCCCATTCCGTATCCGGGGGTGATATCGGCCTGGATCTGAATGTATCGAGAACGATCCTGCCGATTCACCTTGGAGGGGCCAGTTTTTTCGATTTTTGATGCGACATCCGAAAGCTTTACGAGATTGTTGTTCAGATTCGGCACATAATAGGTTTGGAATCCGGTTTTGAGATTCCGCTCCTGTTCTTTGAGTCGGGTTCTGACATCATACTCCACGCCACCGGTCCTGAATTTTGCGACGTCATTTCCCTCAATGAGTGCCCGCATCTCATATCCCAGGGTTGCAGGAGTCACTCCCAGTTCCGCCGCCCGTGCAGGATTGATCGCAAGCTGAACTTCCGGTTTTCCAGGCCTGAAGTTGATGTCGATGTCCTTGAGTCCCGGTTCGTTTTTCTTTAGGTAGTCGAGGAGCTTCATCGTATACGCCTCAAGCTCTTCCTGATTGGACGAAACCACGTTCAGGTTGAAGGGGCGCTGGCCGCCTCCAACCGCATCGTAGTCCTTGACCTTGGGATTCGCATAGGCGAATTCCTTCATTTGTTCGCGTATTTTTTCTTTTACCTGCGAGGTGTTCAGCTTACGCGTCTTTGCAGGGGTTAGGTGCACGTAAAACGTTCCGACGTTGGACTCCGCATTGCGGCTCCCGATCGAAAGAGCGGCAAGATCCACTTCTGCATTTGCCCGGATCACGGAATCGAGTTTCAGGCCAAGCTCCGAGGTTGCCTCAAGTGAGGTTCCGGGAGGAAGATCGAAATCGACCGAAAATTCACCCGCATCCTGAGGGGGAAGAAAGGTCTTGGGTACGAACTTTCCGGTAAACATGCAGAAAAAGAAAATACCAACACTAATGAGAAGCGCCTTCATGGGCTTTTTGGTTACCGAAGTGAGAAGTTTCTCATAGTACTCCTCAAGCCAGACCTGACCCTTCTCAAATCGGGTCAGGATCGGAGCGAAGAGACGCTCAAAAAAGCCCTTCTCATGGCCTTTTTTACTCGCAAAATAGGCAGAGAGCATCGGCGCGATGGTGAGCGCATCAAAGAGCGAAATCAGCATTGCAAAGCAGATCACAAATCCGAATTGCTTAAAGAACTGACCCACAACACCCTTTAAGAATGCAACCGGTCCGAAAACCGCAATCACGGTGAGTGTGGTCGCGACCACGGCCTGGGTGACTTCCTTTGTTCCCTCGAGCGCCGCTTGGATAGGCTTTTTTCCCATCTCGATGTGCCGGAAGATGTTCTCCCGCACGACGATGGCATCATCAATCAAAAGACCGACCGAAAGCGACAGGGCAAGCAGGGTCATGAGATTGATGGTGTAGCCTGAGGCCCACATGAGAAGAAATGCGCCCAGAAGCGAGTTTGGAAGGGCAAGAGCGGTGATCAGAGTTGAACGGGCGTTTTGCAAAAATAGAAACACTACAATCACAGCAAGAAGAATCCCGATCGTGATCGATTCCTTCATGTCGGTGACGTTTGCCTTGATGTAAACCGAGCCGTCCCGCACTACATTGAGCTCAGGTGCGCCTTTCATGAGTTTTAATTCCGAATCTAGAGTTTTCACGCGCTTTAGCACGTTGTTCACCACCTGTACGGTATTGGCACCACTTTGCTTGAAGACATACAAAAATAGGGATCGCTTCCCGTTGATGAAAGTTCGCGATTTCTCGTCCTCAAGCGAATCCTCCACGGTTGCGAGGTCCTTGACCCGAAGAGATCGCTCGCCACCAAAAAAGTTGATGAGTGTATTCCGGATCGAATCCAATGATTCAAATTGCCCAAGCGTTCGGACCACCGATTCCTGTTTTACGTCTTCGTTTTTTCCTGCCGGAATGTTTTCACCCGAGGTCGAAAGGCGCTGGTTTAGCGACGTAAGAGAGAGTTCTCGGGACTTCAGTTTCTTTGCATCAAATGCGATCTTGATCTGCCGTTTTCGGGCACCAAGGGAATACACTTGTCCAACTTGGTCGATTTGCTCGAGCTTTGGACGGATCTTTTCGTTTGCGATGTCATAAAGCTCGGCCTCAGACATTTTTTCCTTCGAGGAGAGCGACAAAATCACGATCGGCTGATCCGAAGGGTCAAGTCGTCTGATTACGGGTTCCTTTACGTCTTTTGGGAGCAGGAACTTTACCGCACCCACACGGTCGCGTACCTGTTGTTCTGCAAACTTGATGTCGGTCTCGAGGGTGAACTCCGCAATCACCTGCGATACACCCTCTTGGCTCACCGAGGAAAGGCGCTTTACCCCTTGAAGGGTCGAGAGTTCATCCTCAATCGGTTTTGACACGAGTGTTTCAATTTCGGAGGGTCCCGCACCCTGGTAGCTTGTGCTGACAAACACCACCGGGAAGTTCACTTCAGGGAAGAGATCCACCCCGAGTTTCGTGATGCTGAACATTCCGACTGCCAGCATGAGAAATACGATGCAGGTGATGAAGGTCGGGCGCTTTACGGAAAGGTCTGCAAGTGTCATGAGGTGGGCCTTTTCTTTATTCAGTGTAGGTTTTCAGTTGTGAGTGGGTTGCCAGGATTTCGCGTTCCACTCGAAGTCTTGCGATGAGTGCCTGAGCATAGTCTTGTTCAAAGGTAAGAACCTGGTAGGTCGTGGTACGGCCGAGATTGAAGCGATACTTTTCGTACTCCAGCTTCTCTTTTTGGAGCGTCACGAGTTCGTCCGCCATCTTAAGCCTCGATTGGGCCTCGGTGAGTTTTTGCTCAAGATCCTGAAAGGCCTGGGCGCTCTCCAGGGTCTTCTGGCGGGTTGTGGATTCCGCTGCAAGTTGCTGCTTCACCCGACCACCGCGGATTTCCGCGGTTTCCAGAAAATAAAGAGGCATCGAAAACTTGAGTCCAAGAATGTAGTAAGGATTTTGTGTGGTGAGTGAGCTCGAAAGCGCGGGCGAAAGATACCGATCGACCCCGTTGAATGCTGCGGTCGCGAAAATATTGAGATCCGGTTGAGCCTTTTGGAGGGCGAGCTCGTTGTTTGCCCGAACCACGCGTTCGTTTTGTTCGGCGGCCTTGATGTCATCCGACACGGGGGCTCGTTTGGGGGCTTTCAGATTCTGAATCATGTCTGTTCCGGCAAGGGTGATTTCCTCTGCCACGATGTCTTGCTCCAGATTCCGGAACTGATTGAAGGACAGGCGTGCCGCTCTTTGTTCTTCAAGGGCCGACTGGAGCGAAATCGCCCGGGCCTGAAAGCTTGCTTTCGATTGAAGCATGTCGATTCGATCGGTCAGGTGATTTGCGACCCGTCTTGTTGTCCAATCGAGAATTTTTTTTGCGCGATCGAGCAGTTCTCGCTCGAGTTTTACCGATTCATTGGCAATGGCGAGGCGAAAATAGGCGTTCTCCGCCTGCGCGAGAGTTTGCTTCAGCTTGAAGCTTTCCCCATAATGAGCGGCAAGTGAAGAGGCTTCGGCAAGTGTTTCGGTGGCCCGGGTTTCCTTTCCGAAAAAATTCCGCCAGAGGCTTTGATTCAAATCAAGCTGGGTCTGTCCGGAAGTGTAAGCGTTCACGCCATTTGGGAAAATGATGGCGGGAAGGTTCGTCGTATTGTTGTTGAAGAGGGTATAGCTCAGTTTCGCAGAGAGTCCGAAGTCGAACTGCTTGTCAAAGCCCAGGTTGAAGTTTTCCGAGTTGGTGCGTCCTCCGAAAAAGGCATTGGGAAACTGTCTGCGGTCATAGGTGTAGGTTGCATTTAAGAAAAATCTTGGCATGAAGAGCAGGTCCGATTCCTTCGCACTCGACTTTGCCCCCTCGATGATGTTCTCGCTTGCAGTGACGGAAGGAGACTGGGATTTTACCTGGTCGAGATACCCCTGAAGCGCAAGCGGGGCGGAATAGGCATGAATGGGCGCAAAAAAGAGGAGCAGGCCAAGGAGGGATGCGGTTTTCATTTGCACTCAGGGATAAAACAAGGGTAAGTAATTGGTCAATTACATTATGGTGTTTTGCAAAAGAAATCGGATAGCTACGGAGTCCGCGCTGAAGGGTGCGGCAGCCCGACTTTTCTCCAAAAAGGGATATGAAGGCACCCGAACGCTTGAGATCGCGAAAGAAGCGGGCGTGAACGAGGCGCTCATTGCCCGGTACTTTGGGGGCAAAGAGGGGCTCCTTCTTGCCATCCTGAAGGAGGAAGATGGTCCTGACTCGGTGGTGGACAGCGGGGCTTTCAAGACATCGGCGGATGACTTTCCAGAGGCGATGCAGGGGCTAACCCTCAGGGAAGCGCTTCAGGTTTTTTTCAAGTCAGGGGAGGCGAGGGTCGCGGAGCGTGAGGAGTTCATGAGAATCGCGCTCTCCCGGTCCCTCGTGGATGAGGAAACTGCGCGAGTGGTGCGCGAGAAGCTGATTGACCGGTTTCGCTTCAAACTCCAGCGCGGACTTTCGGGGTATTTGAAATCAGCAGGTCTGAACGCCGATGAAATCGAGGCGATCTCAATGCTCCTTGCGGCCTCGAATCACACGTTTCATTTTCTCTGCAAGCGCGTGCATCAGATGGATCCGGCAATGGCGGATCTTTCGCTTTCGATTCTCGCTCAATCGGTCGAGGCTTTTTTGGAATCCCGCAGTCGCAAGGTCACAAGGTCGGTTACCACAAACGCCTGATTCTCGATTTTCCAGTGAACGTCGTGGTTCTTCACGAGTAATCCGAAGTCCTTGCCTTGCGCGTGCTCCGCATCCGGGGGTAGTTCCCGACGCTGAAATCCGGGCCGCGGGTCAATGGTAAGCAGCTGTTCGATCAGGGAATGAAGTCCGGCTTCTCCCGCTTCCTCAAGCTGCTTTACCTTTTGCAGTGCCAAGGGTTCGAAGATGACCTTGGTCTTTTTGATTTCTTCATGCGCCCAGCCGGGATTCGCACTTGGTACCGAGTCTGCATAGGGAATGTAGGGCTTTACATCCAGAATCGGCGTGCCATCGAGCAGATCCACACCCCGGACCTTGATCTCTGCCCCCCCTTTTGCCGAAAGATGGATCGACTCAATCTCGCAAACCGAAAGTCCGATTGGATTCGGGCGATGAGGCGATCGGGAGGCGAGCACGCCCATCTTTTCTTTTCCGCCAAGCCGAGGTGGCCGAATGGTTGGCTTCCACTTGTTGCCGCCATGATCATGAAACACAAAGACGATCCAGAGGTGGGTGAATTGTTCCATGCCCTTCAGCGCATGCTGGAAATCAGGATCATTCCGGAATTTGATCGTGCCTTTTGCCTCGGGCACCAGGCCCGGCTGGCGGGGAATTCCAAAACGCTGGGTGAAGGGCGTGTGAATCACCGCAATGGGTTCAAAGTGAAATGCTGGCACAGCTTTTTTTGGCATGGGATTTAACGGAACTCCGGGAAATCAGTTTCAAGAATGGTTTTCTCCCAAGTGCTGATTTCGGATTCGTACTGGGCGATTTTATTTCGAATTCTTTGTAGGGCGATCTTCCCCATGGGGAGTCGCAAGGGCGGATTCGGGTGATCGACCAGTGCAATCATGGCTCTCACCGCCTGAAGGGGGTCACCGGGCTGTTGTCCGCCGATGGTCTCGTAGTACTTTCGGGTTTGCGAGAGTGCTTCCGCGTATTCCGGAAGGTACGGCGCAACCCGGAGAGACCGATTGGCGAAGTCCGTTCGAAAAGCGCCGGGCTCGATCAGCGTGACTTTGATTCCAAACGAGGAGAGCTCCCCCGCGAGCGCCTCTGAAAGGCCCTCGATTGCGAACTTGGTGGAGTTGTAGATGCTTGCCCCGGGAGTTCCCACCATCCCAGCAACCGAGGAAAGATTGATGATGTGGCCTGATTTTTGGGCTCTGAACACGGGCAGGATCGCGCGAGTCATCTCGATCAGTCCAAACACATTGGTCTCATAGACCGCACGGATTTCGGGCAGGGAAACCTCCTCGAGCGCGCCCACGTAGCCATATCCCGCATTGTTCACGAGCACATCAATCCGCCCTGCTTTTTCGATGGCATCACTTGCGACTTTCCTGATTTCAGAAAAATCAGTCACATCAAGTTTGTAAGACAGGAGTTGATCTTGGGTCTTTGCGTGCGCACGAAGGCCCTCGATGCCAGCAGGATTGCGAGCGGTCGCAATCACGCGATCCCCTCGGGCGAGGAGTTGTTCCGAAAGAATTCTTCCGAATCCGGTCGAGCAGCCAGTGATGAACCAAGTTTTTTGTTTCACGGCTTACCCGAGAACCTTCAGGCCCACACCCACCTGACCCTCTTCGACGTCGGTTGCGACCTCGACATGGGTGCCACGGAGTTCGTCCTTCGATGCTACATACACGAGCTTCGAGCAGAGGGTTTCCGCTTTCAGGGTTTCCTCGTGCGTCTTCGCAGCCTCGAGCAATTTACCTTCCAAAAAGAGCGTAAGCTCAATCCGGGCATCCATCTTGAGGTCCGCGTTTTTGCGGGCGGCTTGGATCTTCCGCATCACTTCGCGCGACAAACCTTCCATGATCTGTTCATCGGTAAGGGTCGGATCCACTTCAATGGAAACCTGTTGATGGGCTGCAATCGTGGGCTTGTCGCCAAGCGAGAGACGCTTGATCTCCACATCCGCGATCGTGATCTCTTCGCCCTCGATCATCAGGCGCGCGCCGGCTTCGAGACGTTCGAGATCTGAAAGTGAGAGCTTGTCGATTCCAGCCGCAATGGACTTCATCTTCTGGCCCACGCGTTTTCCTAGAACCGGAAAGTTCGCTTTTGCCTTGATCTGCACAAAGTCCTCTTCCTTGGTCACATATTCAAATGCACGGATGTTGAGTTCGTCCTGGAAGTACCACTCTAGCTTTTTCAGGTCCGCAAGCGCCTTCGGATCCCGGTGAATGATCTTCATGTGCTTTAGCGGGATTTTCGCCTTGATTTTGATCTTCTCGCGAAGATTCCGCCCCATCATGACGAGCACATCCATTCTTGCCACTGCACGCTCAAGATCCGCATGAATCAGGCTCGCATCCGCTTGCGGATAATCCTCAAGATGCACGCTTTCCTTGCGGGTGTTGTCCGGCAGAGATTTTGAAAGATTCAAATAGGTTTCTTCGCTCAAAAACGGAGCAAAAGGTGCCATGAGTTTCGAAAGCGTTGTCAGCACATGGTAGAGGGTCTCATAGGCAAAGCGCTTGTCTTCCGGCATGCCCGATTTCCAGAAGTGCGGACGGTTGAAGCGGATGTAGGTATTGGTGAGCGCTTCGATAAAATCCAGAAGCTCCGGCACCACATTGTAGAGCCGGTAGGCTTCCATCTCGCGGTTGGTTTTTTCGATGAGCGAATTCAGTTTCGAGAGAATCCACTGATCGAGCAGGTTCGGAGTGTTCTTGAAATCGCCTTTGGGTTGAAACCCGTCGATCGTTCCATAACTTGTGAAAAACGAATACGCGTTCCACCAGCGCAGCAGGATTCGCCTGGTGATCTCGCGCACTCCCTTTTCAGAAAAGCGCAATTCCTCGGCTTTTACCGCAGGAGAGTCAATCAGATAAAGACGAAGAGCATCGGCGCCATGCTCGTTCAACACATGCATGGGATCGGGGTAGTTTTTCAGGCTTTTTGACATTTTCTTTCCGTCTTCGGCAAGAAGCATTCCGTTCACAATGACGTTCTTAAAGGGCGCGCGCCCGAAGAGGCCCGCGCCAATCACCATGAGGGTGTAAAACCATCCCCGGGTCTGATCGAGTCCTTCCGCGATAAAATCCGCCGGAAAATTCCTTTCGAAGTCTTCGACATTTTGAAAGGGGTATCCCCACTGGGCGTAGGGCATGGATCCCGATTCAAACCAGCAATCGAGCACCTCATCGATTCTCCTGAGCGGTGATTTTCCGGTCGGAGAAGGGATCGTGATTTCATCCACGAATTCTTTGTGCAGGTCCGATACCTTGACGCCTGAGAGTTTTTCAAGCTCTTCGCGTGAGCCGACACAGATGATCTCTCCCTCTTTGTTCTTCCAGATCGGGAGCGGAGTTCCCCAAAACCTGCTTCTCGAAATCGACCAGTCTCGCGCGTTCTCGAGCCAGTTTCCAAATCGTCCATCCCGCAGGTTCTCGGGGATCCAGGCTGTGGTCTTGTTCGCGTTCACGATTTCGGTTTTGATCTTTTCGACCGCCACATACCAGCTCGAAACCGCCCGATAAATGAGCGGGGTACCCGAGCGATAGCAATAGGGGTAGGAGTGAACCAGGGTGTCCTGTTTGTAGAGCCTGCCGTCCGACTTCAAGCGGGCAATGATGTCCTTGTCGGCATCTTTTACCTTTCGACCTTTGAAGTCGGTGATGGCGCTTGTGAAGAGACCATCATCATCGACCGGGTTCACGATCGGAACCCCTGCGGCTTTGCATGCGTAAAAGTCATCCTCCCCGAAGGCAGGTGCCATGTGAACCACTCCGGTTCCGGAGTCGGTGGTGACGTGCGCTGATTCGATCACGCGGAACGCGCCTTCGTTCTTTTTTGATTCAAAATAGTTGAAAATCGGCGTGTAGGTGAGCCCAAGGAGGTCCCGGCCTTCCATGGTTTTCAAAACCTCGAAATCATCGGTTGGCTTTTTCGAGAGTGCCGGAAGTCGTGCCTCCGCCAAAATGAGATGCTTTCCCGAAGCTTTTTCGTGAACCAGTACGTAGGAAATCCCCGCACCCACTGCGAGCGCAAGGTTGGAAGGCAGGGTCCAGGGAGTGGTCGTCCAGGCCAGAATCGCGGTGCCCGCAGGCGCGTCGATTTTTTTCAAAGCCTCCGCTTCAAGCGGAAAAGTCACGGTGATCGCAGGATCCTGAACTTCGCGATAATCCAGATTCGCTTCAAAGTTCGACAAAGGGGTTGAGATTCCAGTCGAGTAGGGAACCACCTTCAGACCTTCGTAGATCAGGCCTTTTTTGAAGAGGCTTTGGAACACCCACCAAACGCTTTGCATGAATTCAGGCTGCATGGTGAAATAAGCGTTTTCCATGTCCACCCAGCGACCGATCCGTTTTACGGTTTTCTTCCACTCGGTGGAGTACCGGTCCACAATGCCTCTACAGGCGTTGTTGTAGTTCGCGACTCCATAATTCAGGATGTCCTGCCGCGAGTGCAGGTTCAGGGTTTTGTTGATTTCAAACTCCACGGGCACTCCGTGGCAATCCCATCCAAAGCGTCTTTGTACCCGATACCCGCGCATGGTCCAGTATCTCGGAACGATGTCTTTCAAGGTCCCGGCCAAAAGATGTCCGTAGTGAGGGAGGCCGGTGGCAAAGGGGGGGCCGTCATAAAAGCTATAGGGCTTGGCATTCGCCTTCTCGGTCATCGACTTTTCAAAAATTCGCCCTTCATCCCAGACGGTCAGGAGCTTCTCCTCGACGCTCGGGAAGTTCACCTCCGGTTTCACGGCATGAAAGCTGCTTTTTTGGGGGGGCTTTGAAGTCATAGGGCTTTGTTTTACCTGATGAAAGATGGCTTTCCTATCTCTAAAAAACACCGTACAATTTTTGTAACGAACTTCGTTGAAACCAGGAGGGTAGAAGTGGCCAAAAAAGGAATCAGCACCGAGCTAGTCACCATTGGAGTCACCGCAATCGGAGTTTTTCTCTGGATCGCAATTTTCTCGTATCACACCCAGGATGCCTCGTTTTTCACCCAGAGCACGGAAAGTTCTCTGAACGCCTGCGGGCGGGTGGGCGCATACCTTTCCTCACTTCTTTTGCAGTTTTTTGGGCTTGGAGCCTTTTTGGTTCCGGTGGGATTTTTGTTCGTGGCCTCCCATCTTCACTCCAAAGAATCCTTCGGGAAGTCCTTGTTTTCCCTTGCCGGAGTAAGCGTCAGCGTCATTGCTCTGACAGTATTTCTTTCGCTCCATTGGCAGGGTTGGAGCTGGTCTGAAACCCGCTTCCTTACAGGTGGCCTTTTTGGGGCGTGGCTTTCGGTTCCGCTCGAGAGCTACCTGAATCGAACCGGCGCATCCATCGCTTCTTTGGCGATTTTTTTGTCGGCCCTTGTGATCGCAACCCCGATCGGCGTTGCCCAGATTCTCTCAGGGCTCATTCGGGCCGGGGGTGTGCTTGCCTACCGATTCGGGCGGCTGGCACTCACTTACATTGCATATTATTCCGCAATCGGGCTCAACAAGCTTGCCCAGTTTATCGGTATTCAGGCCAAGCGGAGCTTTGATCAGATCAGGGTTCGTGCAGAAGCCTATCGCCTGGCTCGAATCGAGGCGAAGGCTGAAATCGAAATCACTTCCAAATCTCCAGCCTCAGGAAAGACAGAAGCGTCCATCATCCAGGAAGAAAGCGAAGAACAGGGTGAGGCCGTCGTTGAAAAGGTGAGTGCAAAGCCCGGGGCAAAAGCGGATTTCGAAGAAAAGCCTGAAGCGGATGAGACCGAAAAGACTGTTATTTCCGTCGAAGCACTTCGAAAGCAGAAGGACTTTTTCGAGGCTCCTCCCGTGATCGAAAAAGCGGTGAGCAGCCCGGAGGCTGCGAAGCCCAAATTCAAAATCGACAAAAAGCGCGGCAAATGGAAGCTCCCTTCGATTGATTTTCTCCGGAAGATCACCCGAATTGAAACTGCAATCGATCGCGATCGTCTCGAAGCGCGCGCTTCGATCCTGACCGACAAGCTGGGCGAATTCGGCATTGATGGAACGGTAACCGCGATGCGGGTGGGCCCTGTGATCACGCTCTACGAATTCAAGCCGGGGCCCGGGATCAAGGTTTCAAGAATCGCAGGCCTTGTGGATGATCTTTCGATGGCACTCTCTTCGAAGTCGGTGCGGATATTGGCACCACTTCCTGGCAAGGCCGTGGTGGGGATTGAGATTCCATCCGAGAATCGCGAACAGGTTTTGCTTCGGGAGTTTTTGCAAACCGGAGAATTCCAGAATCCGAAATACCAGCTCCCCGTGGTGATGGGAAAGGACATCGGCGGTCAGTCCATTTTTGCGGATCTGGCCAAGATGCCGCACCTGTTGGTGTCCGGGCAAACCGGCTCCGGAAAATCGGTGTTCATGAACGGGCTCATCTGCTCGCTTTTGTACCGATTCACTCCGGATGAGCTCCGGATGATTCTGGTCGATCCGAAGTTCATTGAATTCAGCTTCTATCACGACATTCCCCATCTTTTACTTCCGGTAGTGGATGACCCGAAGAACGCATCCAGTGCGCTCAAGTGGGCGGTTCGTGAAATGGAGCGAAGGTACCGGATTCTTGAGGCTGCGGGGGTAAAGAACCTTCAGGGCTACAACGAGGTGGTGGACTCGGGTGGTGCTGAAGCAATGGCCCAGAAACTTCAAGCCGAGGCGCAGGCGCAGGAAGAATCGGGTGGCTTGCTCACGGGCGGAGATTGGATTGAGGCCTTCGAAAAGGACGAATCCGGAAACCCGATGATTGGAAAGCTTCCTTACATCGTGATCATCATCGACGAGCTTGCGGACCTGATGATGACGGTCAAAAAGGATGTCGAAGGGTCAATTGCAAGAATCGCGCAGAAGGCACGAGCCGCCGGAATCCACCTCGTGATCGCAACCCAGCGCCCGTCCACGGACGTAATCACGGGACTCATCAAGGCAAATATGCCGACCCGGGTTTCGTTCTCGCTTTCTTCGCAGATCGATTCACGCACGATTCTTGATCGACCGGGTGCTGAGCGACTGCTGGGTCAAGGGGATATGCTCTTCATTCCGCCGGGCCAGAGTGATCTTACGCGTTTGCAAGGCGCGTTCATTGATGACAATGAGCTCAATACCATCACCAACTTCCTCAGGGATCAGGGCAAGCCGCAGTATCGCAATGAGATCCTGATTGATCCGGAAGAGGCTGCCATGAGTGAGGGTGAGGGTGCAGAAGACGAGGATCCGCTCTTTGAGGAGGCGCTTTTGATTGTCAGGAATTCGAAAAGTGCTTCCGCGAGCTTCTTGCAACGGAGGCTCCAGATCGGGTACAACCGTGCTGCTCGCTTGATTGAGACCATGGAGTCCCGCGGAATCGTGGGGCCTGCCGATGGAGCGAAGCCACGGGAGATTCTGCTCCCTTGATCGTCCGCTAAAGGAGTTCTCTTGTTGGTTCGATTTATAGTCTTGGTTTTGCTCGAGGGCGCGGTTTTGGCAGAGGAGGGTTCACCCGCTGCTCCGGTTTCGGTGCCTCAGGAGCCTGTGCCCACACCCCAAACCCAAACGGCGCCCTCTGTTCTCCGGGTGTCACCGCCAGTTCAATCTGTCACCGATGGAGAATATGAAATCGATTACGAGGAGGAGGTTGCTCCAGAGGAAGCCCCTGCGCCAATGCCCAAACGATCCGTCCCCAGGGCTCAAGGTGGAGGAACCGCGGTTCAAGGTTCAAGGGCCAAGGATCGATTCACTCCGATCTTGAAGTCGGAAACCAAGAGCGTTTACAAAAAAGGGGGGAAGCATCTCGATGTGGACCCGGATTGATCGAAACTTCTCCGTTCCCGCGGCAGTTCGGAGTGTTCTGAACACACTCTATGACGGAGGATTTGAGGCTTATCTTGTCGGTGGATGTGTCCGGGACTTTCTTCTTCAAAGAGATGTAAAGGATTATGACATCGCAACGAGTGCAACCCCGGATGAGGTGCAGGCTCTTTTTCCAAAAACCATCGCAATCGGAAAGGCATTTGGAGTGATCAAGGTACTCGCGGAAGATGATCGCGAACTCGAAGTTGCGACCTTCCGGAAGGATGGGCTCTACGGGGATCATCGAAGGCCCTCCAAGGTGGAGTATGGGGATGTTCACGCAGATGGTTCTCGGCGGGATTTCACCATCAATGCTCTGTATTTTGATTTGAAGACAAATCGGGTTCTGGATCATTTTGGCGGAATACAGGATCTGAAGGACAAGGTCATTCGAGCCATAGGTGATCCGGATGCCCGCTTCAAGGAGGATGCTCTCAGACTCCTTCGAGCGGTTCGATTTTCGGCTCGGTTCCATTTTGGCATCAATGAGCAAACAAGGGTCGCAATATTGAAGAAGGCACCTTTGATTCGAAAAATCTCGATGGAACGGATTCGCGATGAGCTCGAAAAAATGATCATTCATCCTTTTGCCCGTCAGGCAGTGAAAGAGCTCGACGATCTGGGACTCCTCGAGAATGTGATGCCGGAGATCGCAGTCGCAAAGCTGGATCAGAGAAAGGTATGGGATCAAACATTGCGGGTTCTCTCGGTCCTCGGAAAGTATCATCCGACCGAACCAACTGCATTTTATTGGGGTTTGTTTCTTCTTCCTACTCTTCGGCTTCTTCCGATCGAAAATCGGGAAGCGGAGGCTCGGAAAATTGCTACGCGTCTCAGACTTTCCTCGCGATGCACTGATCAAATGGCCTATCTTGTGAGGGAAACACCAAAGTTCCGAGATGCATTTTCCATGCGCGAAGCAACATTGCTCAGATGGATGAAAGATTCCGACTTTGAGCTGCTGGTTCGCTTTCATGGCCTGGATGCGATTTCGTATGACGGGAATCTTGCAGGTCTTGAGTTTGTTCGTGCGATTTATCCGGAGGCAAAAAGAAGACTCGAAATGAGGCCTCTTCTCACCGGAGACGACCTGGTCAAGCTTGGATTGAATCCGGGGCCCAAGTTCACCGAGATCTTGCGAACGATTGAAGATCTCGCGCTCGAGGGCTCACTTACGAGCCACGAGGCAGCCTTGGACTACGTTCTCTCCAATTTTGTAGGCTGAACGCGCTATTCGATCGCGGCTTGAAGGCGCTTGAGCCTATCCTCCTCAAGAACGATGCTCAGGGTTTTATTGCCGGAATAGGTGACCTCGGTCTGATTCTTGATCTTTTTTACGTATTTTCGGAAGGTGTAGTCCACTTCAGTTTTTCCCCAGCCCCTGCCTCCGCTGTGCAGGATGCAGAGATGGGCCGCATCCAAAAGCGTATCCAGCGAGGCGGTTCTTTTTGGTGGAAGAAGAATCACCGTGTGCGACCCGGGTCGCCCTTTGACATGGAGCCAGAGGTCATTGCCTTTTGCTATGCCGAAGGTCACCAAAAGATTCTCCTCAAGATTTCTTCCTGCCAGAATCAGGAGTCCTTCCCTCGAACGGTGAGTTCTCCCCGTGAAACCGGAGATCTTCCGTTCCACCTTTCCCTGAGCTTTCGCTACCCTCGGTCCTCCAAGCCCAAGATTTGTCTCGACTGCCTCGATTTGAAACAGCTTCTCTGCTGATTCGAGCGATCTCCTCTGGAGGATCAGTGATTCGACCTTTTTTGACAGGATCCCGATTCGATCCGAGGTTTCCAAAAGACGCTTTTTCTTTCGCTTTTCCTGATGGAAGTATCGATTGAGCTGTTCTTCCGCCGTCATCTTGGGATGAGCGGGGAGTCTGCAAAGCTCTCCGGTTTGAGGATCTTGAAGTACGAAAAAGCCGTTCAAGGCTTTTGGTTTTTCGTAAAGATGGGATTTGAGAATCATCCCGTATCGTGCCCAATCCTCCTCTTTTCGAGTGGATTCAAGCTGCGTTGAAAGCGAGCGGATCTTTTGCTCCAGTTGTTGAAGTTCACGCGCAATGAACTTTCCTACACGTTCCATTCGCAAGTGGAGCAGCATCGATTCTTCTGCGATTCGCCAAAGTCGTGCATGGTGCTCAGGAGAGGTGAGCCATTCGGAGTGCAAGGGTATTTTGGCAAGATCGGCCTCGGCAAGCTCCCTTCCTTCGGGAATTTTATAGTGGGTGCGTTGATCCGTGGATTGAATGACCTCGAAAGCTCCTGTCCCCAGAACGCCTACGGGTTTTCCCGGAATCAGATGGAATGCCAGGATGAAATCGGAAGTTCCCTGAAATGCAATGGTCATCACTCTTTCACCGGGAATTTGCCGAAGGCCTTGAATCCGTGTTCCGGGAAGATGTTTTGACAATGAGAGTTCAAACCCGGACTTCGGTGCAAAAGTTGCTGGCTTCAGGGTGCGTGGCGGTAGGAGGATGAGTCCGCACTCGCCAGGCCGGAGCGAAATGTAAACCTGAAAGCCCTTTTCCCTGTCCTCTATTTCGATGACAAATGTCCTCTTCAAAAACCCGTCCGGGTGAACAGGGAAGTGCGGAACAAAAACCCGGGTAACACGCGCATTTTGCACTAAGTTATCAAGAAGAGGCGTAAGTGTCTCTAGGTCTCGGGAGCTCAGGACGGGAAGCCGCAGGGCGTTTTCAATGATCTTCATCTAAATCACTGGCCCCTGCCTCAATTGGCAAAATCTTGAAAAGAAGGTAGTCTGCGCCCATGAATTTGAAATACGACTTTGCGCCCTCGGCCGCAAGCACTGTTGCGTGGGGGCCAGTGGATATTCTCGAGAGACTCGATGCCGTGGTTTCCAGCGCGGATGCCTTGGTCCTGACCTCCAAGGACCCCTTCTTATCCGAGTATGTGCCAAGAGAAAACAATCCCCGTTTCGGTGCGACACGTTTCTCGGGTTCGGTGGGGGATGCAATCTATTTTACGAAGCAATTCCGCAAAACCAGACCAGGCCTGAAACCATTGATGCTGTTTGTGGATGGCCGCTATCATTTGCAGGCAGATCAAGAAACTGACTCCGGTCTCGTGGAGGTGGTCAAGCTTGATGTTGAGCCCAACATCGAGTCCGGGGTCCGGAAAGCGCTTGTTTCGCATTCGGTGAGGAAAGTGGCTCTGGATTTTGAGCGGACTTCCCTGGCGGCACTGAATCGATTCCGCGAAACATTGAATGATCTCTGCGGAGAGTTGGTTCCGGTGGAGGGTGCGACCATTCTCCGGGCGCTGGGACTTTCAGGTTGGAGTACGGATCGCCCTGTTTTTTCCCTGCAGGAAGGATGGACTGGCCGAACTTTGGCACGGAATCTTCGTGCGCTCACTCTTGC
The DNA here is from genome assembly GCA_018969905.1 of Bdellovibrionales bacterium. Taxonomy (GTDB): domain Bacteria; phylum Bdellovibrionota; class UBA1018; order UBA1018; family CAIMNF01; genus CAIMNF01. Next base: position 10,986 of record JAGWXK010000028.1, on the reverse strand, counting down.
CATGAATGAACGTACCGGGGATACGGATTCCCTTCATTTGACCGTTGCTACCGATGATGCCGCATTTTTGTTGAATGCGAGGGGTTATCATCTGCCCCATCTCTCCTCGATTCTTGCCTATACATTTCTTTGCAAAAATGAATTCATCGTTTATTTACCCGAATGCTCGAGAAATGCTCCGGTTGAAATCGATCCTTCGCAGTTGGGAGAGTTTCGGGTCACTGTGATTCGTGACTCCATTCCTGAGTTGCGAAAGGAGCTCGGCAAATACAAGGTGAAAACGATTTTCTTTCATGCCGCAACGGTGAATGGCTTGCTTCCAACCCTGGCGGCTGAAGTTTTTCCGGAAGCACGTGTGATTTCGGATTTCTCGTGGGTATTGAAAACCAGAGCCCGAAAGACCCCGGAGGAAATGGTGTCCATTCGATCGTCTTTCCTGAAGAGTTCGCGTGCTATCGCGCGCACCCTTCGATTCGGGAAGAAGGAAAGTCAGGGGCGCGACGTGTCGGAACTCGAGCTTGCGCAGTTTCTTAAAAATGCCTACGCCGAAGAGGGAGCGGTGGCTCTCTCGTTCGGGACAATTTCAGGAGCCGGGGCGAACAGTGCGATCGTGCATTATAACACTCCCTCGGATCAGCATTTTTTCGAAAAGGGTAAGCTTGCGCTTCTGGATTCTGGTGCCTATTACCAGAGTGGATTTTGTACGGATTGCACTCGGGGATTTTTCGTAGGCGGATCCGACTCCGGAGTGAAGCCGGAGTCCTGGCAGATTGAAATCTATACGGCGACCTTGAAGAGTGCCATCCAGCCATTTCTTGCCTCAGTGGATGCGAGTTTGAGCGGTAAGGACGTGGATGCTTGGATTCGGGCGAAAGTGAAGGAGGCGGGATATGACTATCTTCACGGCACAGGGCATGGAATCGGAATCCATGTGCATGAAGAGGGAATCCGGCTCTCCACACTTTCGACTTATCCCCAGTCCGAATATGCCTGCGTGAGCGTGGAGCCCGGGATTTACTTGAAGGGCAAGGGAGGAGTGAGGGTTGAAAACGTGGCACTCCTCATCCCCGAAGGTACGACACGGTACCGGTACGAGAATGTCGTGTTCGTCGGGTACGATTGGGATCTGATTGATGTTTCGCGCCTGACTGAGGTCGAAAAGGAATACCTCAAGGACTATGAGCTAAGGTGCCGGGAGCTCGGAACTTCCCTCACTCAGTGTCCGCTTTGAGGAAGCAGATGAGCAACTCTGAGAGTCCAAGAAAAGTAGACGCATCCGACATTGAGATCCTTGATTCCCATGGAGGAACCATCCGGCCACCGGAATCTGATGCATCCGCCAAACCGGGATTTTTCAATGGAAACATCAAGGTGATCAAGGGGGGACCTGCTCTGCTTTTGCTTCTGCCGGTTCTCATTCCAGTCGCGATTCTAATGGTTTTCTTGATGTTGGTTGGAATTCTGGTCTTCGGAAGGAGTGCCATTCGGGTGATTTCAACGGGAATCCGACGGCGCTGATTGATCCGGTGCAAAGGAAAGATATGGAAAAGTTGAAAAAGATCCGTCTGAGGGCAAAAGAAGAGCGCCGTTTCCGGTCCGGACACCCTTGGGTGTTTTCAAACGAGCTTCAGGAATCCCCGAAAAATCTGGTGATGGGGGAGGTGGTTGAGCTTCAGGATGCGGGTGGCAGGTTTCTCGCATTTGGTTTCGGGAATCCCCATTCTTTGATCAGTTTCCGCGAGCTGAGTCGGGAGAACGATTCTTCTTTTTTTTCCGAAGGTCTCGTAAATGCCGGTTTCTTCAGCCGGCATTTCGAGCGGGCGCGCCAGTTTCGGAGAAGCTGGTTTTCTGCGGATCAAAGTCATCGCATGATTTATGGTGAGGCAGATGGACTTTCGGGCTTGATCATCGATCGATTCTGCGGTGAGAGCGGATTTGTCGATGTGATTCAGCCCCATTCTGCGGGGATGGATCTCAATCTTGATTCCATTATGGCCGCCCTTGCGATCAGCGATGCTCAGCTCGCCACGGGTGGGAGAGGGATCCCGCACTTCGCCGTTTTAAGACGGGATGCATCCTCCCGCGAAAAGGAGGGGCTAGACCGTCATCCTGTGGTCGTGAAGGATCTCCGTACCGGCAAAGAGGTTTTGGATGTGGAGTTTCTGCGGAATTACCGCTTCCGTGTTTCCGGGATCATGGGTTCCTCGCTTTTTCTTTCCGCGGATCTGGTTTCGGGTCAAAAAACCGGCTTTTTCTTTGATCAACTCCAGAACATTCGTCTTTTGGAAACCCTTCTGCTCAGGAAAACGCGCAATGACCGAAACAGGGGCCGTCCCGCCTCGGAAGGCGATGCAAATCCCTTCAAAGTCCTCGATTTGTGCTCGTATGTCGGTCAGTGGAGCACGCATCTTCTGCAGACTTTGCAGGAGCGCGAAGTTCTTCCGGCCGAGTTCATCTGTGTGGATTCGTCTGCCGCTGCACTCGAGTTTGCCGGGTTGAATCTTCAAAGGCAGGCTGACTCCGTCGGGGGGAAGGCGCAGGTTTCGATTCGCACACTGAAGGCGGATGTTCTCGATCCGCTTCCGGGTGTTTTGGATCAGGGCTTTGAGATTGTGATTGCGGATCCTCCGGCATTCATCAAGAACCGGAAGAGCATTCCGCAGGGAAAACAGGCTTATTCCCAGCTCTTTCAAACTGCAATTGAGAAGACCGCTCCGGGGGGGCTTGTGGTTTGTTGCTCGTGCTCGCAACTCCTGAGTCCCGGGGATTTTGTCGAGGTTCTTTCGAAAGCAAGTCGCCGTTCGGGCAGAAGGGTGAGGTGGCTTGCGCAAGGCTCGCCATCATTTGATCACTTCATGAACCTTTCCTTCCAGGAGGGCCATTACCTGAAATGCTTTATCGGTCAAGTGGACGAAGTCGGGAGTGATGACTAAGGTGTGATCGGGATCTCGTCCAGAGCACTGTCAATCGAGGGCGGAGGCGCGACGGGTTCTGTTTGCGGCTTGTTTCCGCTCTCGGGTTCCGGGGTCGGTTCCGGGGCGGGCGGCGGAGCTGAAGTCGGTGCGCCGGGGGTTCCGGTGCCACTCGCATCATTCGGGGCCGGCTCCTCACCGATGCCGGAGACGGGACTCGACTTCGAGTTCAGCATCTCCATTTGAACATCTTCTTCCGGAATCCCTGCTCCGGTTCCCTCGGAAGGTATCTGCTTGGACCAGGACTCCAGTTGCCGCAATTCCTCGATTTCTTTTTCTCCCAGGCCCTCAGTGTTGTCGAGAAGATCGAGATCATCGACGGTGGAAGATGCGGCATGATCCTGAATCACACTTTGAAGACCTTGGTTCCGGTCAAAATCCTTCAGATCGATCAGACCCACAAGCTCGTCCTCATCCCGGATTCCGGAGCGACTCTGCAGGATCAGTCCTGTTGAAAACTGCTCTTGGGCCTGGATCACCATGACTTCGGACTCAATCATGAAGTCGCGAGTCGGGAATTTGGATCCCGTGTGAGGATCCGTATTGAGATAATGTCGGAAGATCATGCCCGGCTTGATCCCCTCCTGGGTACCGACATCGAGGTAGATGAGCTTGGCTTGCCCGACGAGACTCAATTGCATGAATCTTGGAATCATTGCGGTTGCATTGAGCGGTGAGGGGCATTCTTTCGGAGAGGAAGGAATCTGGATTGTGCCTGTATCCGGAATGAGGAGACTGCCGCGTTCAATCGGTGCATAAAGTGCGACGACGGTTCCAATGAACATTCCATCCCGGACCCCGATGATCTTCATTTTTCCGTGGATCTCATAAGAAAATCCGACACGACCGTCCCTTGCAGAGGAAAGTTTTTCGGGACCGGGCGTGATCGAATAAATCGAGCCAACCTGCATGGGCTCGTCCGCACGAATGAGTGTGACCTCTCCGAGCGACAATTTTGAGTACTCGCTCCGTGAGCCTGTGATTTCTCCTGAGACAGGGATCCGGTCTGGGGCAATGGTCATTTGTGGAACGGTCTGGTTTGAGAATCTTTTCCCTACCGTGCTTCGGCGATCGAGCCCTGTTGGATCGATGAAGGGCGGCTTAAAAAACTGAAAGCGTTCCCAATTTTGTTTCGGCAAAAGGCGCCATTCCTGGGACCGTTTCGCGATGCGGGGGAGTGGATCGTTTGAAGCCACCAATGTGAGTTTTTCTTCGGGAAGCAGACGGAGTCGCTGGCCGGGATAAATGAAACGCGGATCACGAATCTGCCCTTTGTTCAGGTCATAGAGTTCTTTCCATTTCTCCACGTTTCCGTATTTTGCGAGTGCGATGCTTGCGAGAGTATCACCCTTTTGAATGACATAGGCTCCATAAGACGAGGGAAGAGACGTCCCAAAGACCAGCGGGCCAAGAAGGAATGCAACGGCACGGGAGTTACCGGACTTCATGGTTGACTCTCCTCAAGCACGGCTTTTGGTGCATCTGGAGGAGTGGGAGTTTCTATCTCACGGGAATGGATGACCTTCGGTTCCTCAAAGGTTTCCGTGCGTGAGGAAACAATCTTTTTGGCTTGGGGTGAATTCGGAAATTGGCTCTGAAGTTTTTCGCGATAATAGGTTGCCCTCGTTCCTTTGTTGAGGAGATCCGAAACTTGGTTCAAGGCAAGGAGCGTGTCCGGTATGTGGCTGGAGTGGGGATATGAAATCATTCCCCGATTGAGTTCTTCTTCCGCAAGTTTGTACTCTTTTTGGTCAAGATAACTCATTCCGAGATGGTACTGGGCGGAGGCTGCAAGTGGATGGTCAGGGTGATTCTTCAGGAAAGATGAAAACTCTAGGATCGCATCAGAGTAGCGTTTTGAATCGAATAGGATTTTTGCTTCCCGGAACCGGTCGATCGCCTCATCAGACGTGAATGCGGGCGGAATGTTTTTTCCGATTGCAGCCACGGGGTTGATTTTTTCCTCGGATACCGGTTTTCCTTTGTTTGTTTCGACAACAGGGGAAGTGATCACCGGAGCAGAGATTGGGAGAGAGGGGATGGACTTCCCGGAGTTCTCAAGATTGATTTTGTCATTGAGTGCTCCCAAGCGTATTTCGAGATCGTTGATTTTTTCCTGAAGTTTCAAAATCTGTTCCCTCGCGACGTCCGAATTTCCACTTCCGGGTCCGGAATTCGGAGTGTGTGAACAGGCAGAAGTTCCGAGGATGATTGCGAAGATGAACAGGGAGTAAGCCACGGGACGAATTGAATTTTTCAAACCCATATGAGATTAGTTTAGGTGGACATGACTCACGCGCACAAGATCTTTATTCGCACAAAAAAAGAGGATTCCGCCTTTGTATACCATGTGTTTGAAGCGCATGAGGGCCTGGTCTCATACTCGACGCTTCCTCATCAGGCTCATGACCCGTTTCGGGATCTGGAGCTCTTGGTTACGGAGGAGTTGAGATCGGATCTTGAGGCCTTACTCGAGGATATGCGAGAATATGTCACCGTTCTTCCTTCGTCCTGAGTCAAAACCATGACTCAAGGGGCCGGCTTGTGTCATGAAGGTTTGCTGACTCTTGCGGCAAGGTACTTGCAGTCAATTCCATGATGTTTCTATGGACTCTCACTTATCTGATGGTCTTCTCGGGCGCGCGCGAGCTGTTTCCGTTTCGGCACCGATTTTTCGAATTTCTCAGCCAGGACAGGGGGCTTGAGGAGCTTAGAAATGCGGCCGCCAGGATCCGTGTGCTCCAGGAGTTGCTCGAGAGCGGCCTGGTTCCCGACGAATCAGAGTGGAGCAGGATTCAAACATTCCCCCATCCATGGGACCAAATCATCGGTGAGAGCTTGCACGAGCTTCGAAGCGAGGGCGCTCCCATTCTGCCCACCCTCGAACGCATCCATCGCACGCTTTTGGATCAGGTGGAGTTCACTCTTGAATCCAAAGTGAAGAGTGCGCAGGCGCTCTCCCAGGCCCATATCGCGCTTGCCTTGATTCCGATATTTTCCCTTATTCTCTATGGTTTTTTACCTGGAATCGGGAATGCCGGAGGAGCGTTTTTTCTTCTCGCGGTATTTTCAACGCTTCTCTCCAGTTTTGCCTACCTTTGGATTCTCGCTCTTGCTGAAAAAGCACGGTTTGGAAAAGTACGCTTCGAAAATCGATCGTGGTGGGTCTCGGTCCAGGCGACTGTGGAGCGGATTTTGGCTCTCATCTCCAGTGGAAGACCTCCGGATCAAGCATGGAGAATCTCGATTCATGAGCTCTTCAAAACCCAACCGAACCTGGCCCAGATGTGGGGCGCGCAGGTTTGGGATCCCTTTCCACCGATTTCGCGAGCGGATCATCCGGAATGCGAGCGCATCATGATCCTCCTCGGAATCGAGATCCGAAGAAGCATTCAGACCAGTCTGATCGAAGGAAGAGGGTGTCTTGATCGTCTTGAATCCGTACATAAGGCCTCATTTGAGGAACTGAAGACGAGGACCCGTACGGAACTCAATCTGCTTCCAAACCAATGTTTGAAACCGCTGTTTCTCTTCGTGCTTCCCGGAGTCATGCTTCTTTTGAGTGGAAGTCTCTGGCTCTCCTTCCAGGAGTCGGGCTTTGAATGAAGAGGATCCTTAGATTTCTTTCAGCGTGGATCCTTCTCTCGGCAATGGTAGGCGGGAAATCATTCAAATTTCAGGGAGGGGTGAGCGGGGTCATCCTCCGGCTACGGAGCCCCGGTCCTTCGGGAAAACTCTTCGAGAAACGATCACGTCCCGTTCCATCCCCTCGATCGAGATGATCTCGTTTATTTTTCGGATCGAGTCGCGCCTTTCCAGATGCACGATTTTTTGAATTCCTTTGGCAATCAGGGCGCGGATCAGGGGGGCCGGAATTGTTCCTTTGGATGCAATCAGGGCAAGCAATTCAAGTCTTCTCATGGCATCAAGAGCGGAATTCGCATGGACCGTTGCCATGGTACCCCGATGACCGGTGTTCAGTGCGAGCAGTAGGTCCAAAACCTCGTCACCCCGGCACTCTCCCACCAAAATCCGATCAGGTTTCATCCGGAGCGTCTGACGAACGAGGTCCCGGAGAGTCACGCCGCCGAATCCATCCGGGTTGGAAGGTCTTGAGAGAAGACTCAAGAAATGAGGATGAGCCGGCTCGATTTCTGCAGTGTCCTCAAGCGCGATGAGTCTTTCCCGTTCAGCGACAAAACAGAGCAGGTCATTGAAAAGTGTGGTTTTTCCAGATCCCGTTGCACCGCAAAAAAGAACGGACTCGTGATTCTCCACCGATTCCACCAGAAGTTCAAACTGGAAGGCGCTTTCATGCCACCGGTTCCTGGCACGAGCTTTTCCTCGAACCGGATCCGGCGAGTTTGCGCGTGGAAGGCGTCGAAGCGACAGGCAGATTCCATTTCGGGAAACAGGTGGAAAGACAAGGTGCGCTCGGTGGGTTTGAAAAAAAACCGTATCCACAAATGGAAGCTTGGCGTCCCAGGTTCGGCCGCTGAGTGACAACTGTTCGAGTACGAATTGTCGGTAATCCTCCTCCCTCCCGTTGAAAAGTACTTCCGAAACATTCTCGAATCCTGCTCCACGGTCGAAACTCATGGAAAGGTGGCCATTCATGCAGATGTCGGAGACGGTGGGATCCTCGAGAAGCGTTCTCAGGGTTTGAGGGATGGAAATCATAGAATATTCCATGGGAAATCAGGGTTTCTTCGTGCAATGTCCAGCTCGTCTTCACTCATTCGATCCCTTGGAAGAGGAAGGAAACCTCGTGGGATTTGGCTTGAAATCCTTTTCATGGGTGCTTCAGGAGCGCTTCGATAGGGGAGAAGAATCGCGACAAGCTCGGAGCGCTTGCTTTGGTAATCCTCGCTCGAGAACAGCTTTCCGAGGACCGGAATCGAAGACAGTCCCGGCAATCCTTTTCGGGATTCCTGCAGATCCTCTTGTAAAAGCCCGGAAAGAAGGAGAGGTTTTCCCATTTTCCCGTCCACCAGCGTTTTCAGACGGTTGCTCTTCAGTCCCGGGATCTCGTTTTGGTTCAGGGTTGAGTCGAGATGACTGATTTCCGTCTCGATTGCAAGTCTTACAGTGTCTTGTCCGAATTCCTTCACATCGATTCTCAGGGTAAGTCCGAAGCTTTTCCAATTCACACTCTCGTTGAAACGGTTTCTTTGGCGGATCGGGATCTCGCCCCCTGCAAAGAGTTCCGCTTGTCCTGGAGCCTTTACCACCAGTTCGGGAGAAGAGAGGATTCGAGCCATTCCCTTTTCATGGAGCGCCTGAATGCCTAGATCAATCGAGCTCTGCCCTCCCAAGCGCGCTGGGTTCAGGTTCAATGCGGCCGGTTGGATCGTCGGCCATTGGATTCCGAGCCTCTGCATCAGATCTTTTTTCACCTCGAGGAGAAAAACCTTAAAATAGAGTGTACTGTCGGCGCCGTGAATAGCGCGAATGTCGAGATGGGTCAGGGGTTGGATGGATAAAATCCGCTTTCGGATGGAGTGGAGAGTGCTTTCGTTGGATACGCTTCCCTGAATCTGGAATTCGCCCTCTTCGTACAATAGCTTCAGTCCCGGAAAAGCCTCGATCAGCTTTGTAAGCTTTTCGATGCAGGATTCCGCCCAGTCGCGAGTGATTTCCGTTTCATCAATGATGGCCTGAGGGAACAAATCCCTGAGTCGTGAAATTGCTCGAGCCTCTTCCATGTCCGAAATTCGGCCTCGAAGGATGAATGCCGGACCGGAGTCAATGACTTCAGTGGTGTGGAGTGCGTTTAACGCTCTCAGAAGTTGGTGCGGGTGGGGGCTCTGCTTGCGCTCTTCGATCCGGATTTGCCGGGTTGTTGCGGATTCCTGGTTGCGGATCAAGAGACTCGCGACACCAGGGCATAGGGCCTTGAGCAGGATTTGTTGTGAGTTTGCGGGCCTCCAGTGTCGGACGCAGTCCCCGCTCACCGAGAATTGGTCCATTGAGGCGGCATGAATGACTCTTTGTTCTCCCACCTCAAGATAAATGGGTGCCAAAGAGGTGGAGAGGGTGGAGGCTTGCGCGATCGGAGGGAGGAATATCAACCAAAAAGAGGGTTTTCTGAGTGGAATCATGGAAAGAATCACAGCAATTCCGATGCCAGAAAGATCTCCTCTGCGACACTTAGGAATTGACTTTTTCACTTGGAAAAGGCACACCTTAGCCCTAATCAACCATTTCAGATCGAGGAGATTTTATGGCATCACGTACGGGTAAAACCCGAATGGCAAGAAAAGTGAAACAGGCGCGAAAAGGCAAGGCGCGCAAGCGTCGCGAGCAGAACAAGGGAACCACCCCAAAGTTCGCAGTTCATAAAAAGTAAGCAGTAAAACAGTACTGAAAGGCACTCCACCGTGGCATACGAAACTCTATTTACATCCGAATCTGTTACCGAAGGTCATCCCGATAAAATTGCCGACCAGGTGTCGGATGCTGTACTGGATGCCATTCTTACCCAGGACCCAAAGGGGCGGGTTGCATGTGAAACTCTTGTGACCACCGGATTGGTCGTAATCGCAGGCGAGGTCACCACAAACGCGAGGGTGGACTATGCCCATGTTGCCCGTGAGGCAATTCGAAAAATCGGATATGACCATTCCGACAAAGGTTTCGATTCCAACACCTGCGGGGTCATGGTCACTTTGGATCGACAGAGTCCCGACATCGCACAGGGAGTGACTACAGGTCAGGGGATGCACAACCAGAAGGAGCAAGGAGCCGGAGACCAGGGAATCATGTTTGGCTATGCCATCAATGAAACACCTGAGCTGATGCCTCTGACAATCTCGTTGTCCCAAAAGCTTGCGCAGCAGTTGTCGAAGGTTCGAAAAAACGGCACCTTGCCTTGGCTCAGGCCCGATGGAAAAACCCAAGTTACGGCCCAGTATGTGGATGGTCGTCCTACTCGGATTGACACCGTGGTTTGCTCCACCCAGCATGCCGATGGAGTCAGTCACTCGCAAATTGTTGAAGCGGTGATGGAGGAGGTTATCAAGAAAACCATTCCTGTAAACCTGTTGGATTCGAAAACCAAATACTTCATCAATCCGACCGGACGTTTTGTCATTGGTGGTCCGATGGGAGATTGCGGTTTGACCGGAAGAAAAATCATCGTTGATACCTACGGTGGACATGGTGCACATGGTGGAGGAGCTTTTTCAGGCAAGGACCCATCCAAAGTGGATCGTTCCGCATGCTACATGGCTCGTTACGTGGCAAAGAATATCGTTGCTGCAGGTCTGGCAGATCGATGTTTGGTTCAGCTCGCCTACGCGATTGGAGTGGCTGAACCAGTGAGCGTTCACGTAAATGCCTATGGCACCGAAAAAGCACCGATTCAAAAAATTGAAGATGCGGTCCGGAAGACATTTCGTCTGACTCCGGGGGGGATCATTGAGACCCTGAATCTTCTTCGTCCGATTTATTCAAAAACCGCAGCGTACGGTCATTTTGGCAGAGCGGAGTCGGAGTTCACTTGGGAAGCCACGGATCAAGTCTCTTCCCTTAAGGCGAAGATTTAACCCCCGCGATGGGTCTCGTCTTTCTTCTCATCAAGGTATTCCCTTTTTTTGGGATTTCTCTTGGGGTCATTTTTCTTGATCTCTCAAGGAGCATGAAGCGAAGGGGAAGCAAGTCATGGATTGGGCTTCTTCTGATTTCAGCCCTGATGTTTGTTTCCACGTTGGGTTGGATTTTCTTTAGGGGAGATCGCAATGCTGATCTTTGGTTTGCCAGGTTAATGGATTGGCTCCAATTCAAATAGGAGTTGTGGCTTTGTCGGTGTTTTTTTGTTTCTACATGCGTAAAATTTAAAATATAACCAAAGCTTTGTTTTTACTTGATTTTTTTTGACGCGAGCCTTTTGACTCAGTCAATAAATATTATTTTCAAGAAAAGTTTTTGACAGTGCGACAAAATTGGCCTTACCCTAAATATGGCTATTGGCCCCGGAGTCTTAAGGATGGACGGACCCCGGAAACTGAAACTC